>WHTT01000041.1:0-230 GCA_009377605.1 Luteitalea sp. | reverse complement strand
CCCACGTCGTGGACGGTGCCAACCTGGATGACGCCAGCGACTATCGCCCCGGCCGGCAGGGCGCGGCGGAAAAGGGCGTGCGGAGCCCGCTGCTGGAGGCCGGCCTGACGAAAGCCGAGATTCGAGCCGTGTCCAAAGCGCGTGGTCTGCCCACCTGGAACAAGCCGTCGAGCCCATGCCTCTCTTCGCGCTTTGCATACGGCATCCCAATCACCTTCGAGGTGTTGGAG
>WHTT01000040.1 GCA_009377605.1 Luteitalea sp. | reverse complement strand
ACCAGCCAGTACTCATCGTCAGGCTGTCCCCATCCATGCTGGTTGAAGACGTGGCTCGGGTCGCACGGCACCATGCAGGGCCACGAGTCCGTCGCCACGTTGGGATGCCCACTGTATATCGGCCCGATGTTCACCCACGCGTGCACTTCGATTCCCCGCGCGTGTGCCTTCTCGATGAGGTCCTGCAGCGGGTCGAACCCCGGTGGCGGCACGTAGTTCTCCGCCCAGCCCTCGAGAGAGCGCGCATAGAGACTCTGAGCGTTGCGGCGCACCTGCGCCACGATCGTGTTGATGTTCGCCTGCCTGACGCGCGCGATCAGCGCATCCACTTCCTCGGGGCCGCGAAGCCCCGGGTTGAAGGAATCGACCCAGATCGCACGCACTTCTGGCTCGGTGGAAGGCAGCGGTGCTGCTGCGGGAACCGCAAGGACGAGCCCTGCGACTGACAGAGAAAGGAGCAAAGCGCGCATTGGCGTAGCCCTCCGTCTCGATGAATGGCCAATTGGTGGCTGCCACTATAAAGGAACCGCGCTACTTGCGGTAGACCTCCAGCTCATAGATTCTCGCCGCGACGAAGTCGGGGCTATGTGGCGTAGCGGCATCTCTCCCTCCCTCCGAGCGACTTGACGGCAGTTGTACCAATGCACTAGTATAATAGGTCACGTGAGTATCATCGCCATCGACGGCCGCGACCCAACGCCGATCTACGCGCAGCTCGAGCGCGGGCTGCGGGCGGCAATCGCCGCGGGCCGCCTGCGCCCCGGTGATCAACTACCGACCGTTCGGCAGCTCGCGGTGGATCTGCGCGTCAACGCGAACACGGTTGCGCGGGTGTACCTAGAGCTCGAGCGCGCCGGCGTCATCGAGACCCGGCGCGGCGTCGGGTCGTTCATCCGCGCTACGTCCTCGCAGGCGCACTCGCCGCGCGAGCGCGACCGTCGGCTGCGCGCGTTCGTTACCCGGGTGCTTGCCGACGCGGAGGCGGCGGGGTTCACCATTGGTGATGTGGTTTCAGCCCTGCGCGCGCATCATCCGTCGAGTCGTCATTCGTCCACAAGCTCAGCAGGCATCGAGTCCGGTCGTGGGCCGGCCGCGGCAGGACGCCGCGAGCGGGTCAGAGGCTGAAAAGAAGGAGGACGACATGGTCTCCATTGCTCTCGGTCGTCGGTCGGAAGACGCTCGCGTTCCCGCGTCACGCATCAACGTCGTAGGCGTGGCAATCCTGTTCTGCGCCATCGCGGTGGGCGCAGCCGGATGGATTGCGACAGCCGGTGTGCTGCCGCTCATCGCGATGATCGTCATCGGCATCCTCCTCATGCCGTCACCTCGCATTGCACAGCAGTGGGAGCGGGCCGTCGTCTTGCGGTTCGGACGCTTCGTCGGGTTACGTGGGCCCGGCTTGTTCTGGATCGCACCCTTCATCGACCGTGTGTCCACATGGATTGACCAGCGCACGATCACGACCAGCTTTGCGGCAGAGCAGACGCTCACGTCCGACACGGTGCCGGTGAACGTCGATGCCGTGCTCTTCTGGATGGTGCACGATGCGGAGAAGGCGGCGCTCGAGGTGCAGGACTATGCGCAGGCCGTGAGCTGGGCGGCGCAGACGGCGCTCCGAGACATCATCGGCCGCACGACGCTCAGCGAGCTGCTTCGCGGTCGCGAGCGCATCGAGGCCGAGCTGCAAGAGCTGATCGACCAGCGCTCGAATCCGTGGGGCGTCACCGTCTCGTCGGTCGAGATGCGCGATGTCGTCATCCCCGGCGCATTGCAGGATGCGATGTCGCGGGAAGCGCAGGCCGCACGTGAGAAGCAGGCCCGCATCATCCTCGGCCAAGCGGAGATGGAGATCGCGCGCTCCTTTCGCGAGGCGGCAAAGCTGTACCAGGACGACCCGACGGCGCTGCAACTGCGCGCGATGAACATCTTGTACGAAGGGTTGAAGGAGAAGGGCGCGCTGATGGTGGTTCCGAGTGCTGTCGTCGATTCCATGGGACTGGGTGGCGTGCTCGGGGCGAGCGCGCTCAGACAGGAGAAGATCACTGGCGGAGGCGGTTAGGTCAGGCGAATCGAGGCAGCATGACCAAACGCACTGTACGTGCGCCACGTGTCCCGCACGGGGTCCTCGTCACCAGAGTCGTGGTCGTTGCGGTCACGATGTCGGTCGTCGTCTGTCTCTGGAGCCAGCGGCCGGTAGCCCAGGCGCTTGGACCCACCGCGGGTCGCGCGCCAGAATTCGCCGTGGCCTCCGTTGAGCCGAGCAAATCCGGCGACACAGGGAAGGGAGCTACTCGCCTTCAAGCTGGCGGCCGCTTCACGGCAACCAACGTCACGCTGCGAACGCTGATCGAGACGGCGTATCAGCGACACGGCTTCGACCGTGTGGAGATCGCGGGCGGTCCGGTCTGGATCGACGCCGACCGGTTCGATGTCGTGGCCAAGGCGCCGAGCGAGCACGTCCTCGACCCTGATGGCTTCCCTCGCCAGACCTGGCGGATGTTGAGAATGCTTCTGGCAGACCGGTTCAAGCTCCGAGTGCACAAGGAGACCAAGGAGGTCCCGATCTACGCGCTCAGGATGGCGACGAGCGATGGCAAGCTCGGCCCGGGGCTGAGAAAGTCTGACACCGATTGCGTCGCATCAATGAAGGCAGAGATTGAAGGCCAGTGGCTCGGCAAGGGTCACCACTGCTATGTGCAGACACGCTACCCGTGCCGTCTTGGGGCGGGCGGCGTGACCATGCCCGTCGTGGCGAGTCTCTTATCCGAGTTGGTGGACCGAATGGTGGTTGATCAGACGGGGCTCGACGGCCACTTCGATCTAGAGTTGGAAGCCGTCGAGATCCGAGCATCGGCCGTTCAGGGACCGAGCTCGCGGCCGTCCAAGACGACTCAGTCAATCTTTGCCGCACTGCCACAACAGCTTGGCCTCAGACTCGTACCGATGATGGGGTCGGCTATGATCATTGTCGTCGATTCTGCGGTGAAGTCTTGGAGGGTGGAATGAGAAGCCCTTCCAACCACCGCATCGCGCCTGCGTCTCGTCTAAGAAAGAACGTGAGGGAATTATTTCATCACTTCCCATGTCCTATTTGCATGGACTCGTGCCCGGACCGCGTTCGGCACAATGTTTGTGCCATTAGAGAGGTGAGGGTCGTCGCCGAAGTCCTGAACGTGGAGTCGAAGACGTCCTAGAGCAGCGAATGATTTGAGGAGCTGGCATGCCCCAAGGGCTGACGTTCCGCAGCTTGCGTCTGCAGAACTGGAAGAATTTTTCTAGCGTTGATGTGGCCATCCAGAACCGGGTGTTTCTGGTGGGACCGAATGCCTCGGGGAAGTCGAACTTGCTCGATGCCTTTCGCTTTCTGAGAGATCTTGCGTCCTCGGGTGGAGGCTTTTACGAAGCGATCAGTCGACGAAATGGTGTCAGCGCGATTCGTTGTCTCGCTGCCAGACGGTACCCAGATGTCGAGATTCACGTCGGCCTTGAAGAAACCGAGGGGACACGTCGTTGGGAATACGAGCTGGCCTTCAATCAGGACAACCAACGTCGCCCACTACTGCGCCGAGAGCGCGTCCAGCGAGATGGTACAGAGCTCCTTGCTCGACCGAACGAAGACGATCATGCGGATCCCGCACGCTTGTCACAGACCTACCTCGAGCAAGTGAACGTCAATCGTGAGTTCCGCGACCTAGCAACGTTCTTTAACTCTATCCAATATTTGCATATCGTTCCGCAGTTGGTTCGAGAACCGGATCGCTCCGTCGGTCGCCCAAATGATCCGTTCGGCGGCGACTTCTTGGAGCAGGTAGCCAAAACGCAGGAGAGGACCCGGAACGCGCGGTTACGACGCATCCAAGAGGCGCTTCGCGTCGCGGTTCCACAGCTTCAAGAGGTCGCGCTGTGGCGTGATACACGCGGCACGCCGCATTTGCGGGGGAAATATCAGCATTGGCGTCCGCAGGGTGCCTGGCAGACTGAGGAGCAATTCTCAGACGGGACGCTCCGACTGATGGGGCTCCTCTGGGCGTCGATGGGAGAAGGACCCATGCTCCTCGAAGAGCCGGAGCTTTCGCTTCATCCCGAGCTCGTGCGCGTCCTGCCCCAGATGCTGGCGCGGGTCCAGCGCCGGACTGGGAGACAGATCTTCCTGAGCACGCACTCGCCAGATTTACTGCGTGATGAGGGAATTGGGCTCGACGAAGTGTTGCTCCTCGCTCCGGGTACGGAGGGCACGGACGTCACGCCAGCTGATTCGCACCAAGAGATCCGAGACTTACTGGAGGGTGGGCTGTCGCTTGCCGATGCCGTGATCCCGCGGACCCGGCCTGAGCACCCTGAGCAACTAGCCTTGTTCGCGGACGCATGAGTATCCAACGACCAGTAATGGTTTCGGCAGCCGTGGAGGGCATTGTAGACGAGGCAGTCGTGCGAAAGCTTGTTGCCCATGCCGGCGCCAGGACCGGTCCTGTGTACGGCAAGGATGGCAAGAATCTCTTGAAGCAACGGATCAATGGTTACAACAACGCCGCGCGACGATCGCCATGGATTGTGCTGGTTGACCTGGACCGTGATGCGGAGTGTGCACCGCCCCTGCGCGAAGCCTGGCTGCCTCAGACGGCGCGGTACTTATGCTTCCGAATTGCCGTGCGTGAAGTCGAAGCCTGGTTGATGGCGGATCCGGAAACACTGGCCGGGTTCTTGCGTGTGGCGATTAAGTGCATACCGACCGCACCCGAACAGCTGGAGAATCCAAAGGAAGCCATGGTAAACCTGGCGCGTGACTCACGACGCCGGGACATTCGCGCCGACATGGTGCCGCGCCAGGGGAGTGGGCGGACAGTGGGACCCGCATACACGTCGAGGCTCGTCGAGTACGTTGAGAGCGATTGGCGCCCGGAGGTCGCGGCGCAGCATGCAGCGAGCCTGCAAGGGGCGCTCGCCTGTTTACGGGGCCTTATCGAGACGACCGCAACGTCGTTTGAGGGGCCGGCGGACTCCGAGTAAACTGTCTGGCCGTTTATCCGTGTACCCTGTCATGCGTGAGCCATCGACGGTCGATCTCTATCCGCCCGCACGTTTCACCGGGGCCTGCCTGATCATCGCGCCGTTGCTCTTCGCCTCCTCGACCTTCCTCTGGTCCGATGGCGAATACGGCATCTATGGCGGCGCCGTGTTGGCGGTGGCCATGGTCTTCTGGATCCCGGCATTCATTGCCCTCTTCGGTCTCCTGCGGAGCCGAATGCCGCGCTACGCGACGTGGGCGCTGCTGCCGGCCTGGTACGGCTGCGTGAGCGGCAGTCTCTTTGGATTCCAGGGCATTTACTCGGCAGCGTTTGCCATTGGTAACGAGATGGAGCGCGCCGCGTACAGCGAGTACCCGCTTGCGTTCAACCTGACCCTCTTCTGGCCAGGTCCGCTGTTCCCGCTGAGCCTCACGCTGCTCGGCCTCTGCCTGCTCTGGAAACGGGCCGCGCCAGCGTGGGCTGCCGTGCTGCTCTGCCTCAGCGGCATCGCGTTTCCCGTGAGCCGGATCGCCAGAATCGAATGGGTGGCGCACCTGTCGGACGCGCTTCTGTTGCTTCCTTCGCTGTACCTTGGCTGGCAGATCCTTCGCAAGCAAGAGACGTGAATCGAGCGATCGAGCACAATTCCATGTCGAGACTCACGGTGGAAGCCCTGCCTTGCCCATGTGATACTCGACGGTACAGCTTATGAGAACGCGCAAGACTCGATCCGACGTAGAAGATTCAAACCCAGACCACCGGCCGCCGTCAGTCTTCCCGATCGCGCCGCCAATCGAACCGATGCTGGCAAAGCTGGCGGACGCTCTTCCCACCGGGGAACCATTTCTGTACGAGCCCAAGTGGGACGGGTTTCGGGCAATCGTCTTTCGCAGCGGCTCCGACCTCTTCATCCAGAGCCGAGACCTCCGGCCGCTCGACCGGTACTTTCCAGAGCTTCACGACGCCCTGCTTGCGGGTCTGCCGGATGCCTGTGTGGTCGATGGCGAGATCGTGATCGTCACGCCCGCCGGGCTGGACTTCGATGCGCTCCAACTTCGGCTCCATCCCGCCGAGTCACGTGTTGCCAAGCTGGCAAAAGAAACGCCAGCAGCCTTCGTGGCGTTCGACCTGATCGCAATCGAGGGCCGCGACCTGCGCACCGTGCCACAAGGTGAGCGGCGTCTCCTGCTCGAACGGGCATTTGCCGACACGAGGCCGCCAATCTATCTGACGCCCATGACGCGGGATCCGGCAACGGCGTCGGAATGGCTGTCGCGCTTCGAGGGAGCGGGCCTCGATGGCGTGATCGCCAAGCCTGAGCAAGGGACGTACGAGCCAGGCAAACGGGCAATGCTCAAGATCAAGCACGCTCGCACGGCCGACTGCGTCGTCGCCGGCTTTCGCTGGCACAAAGCCGGCAAAGACGAACGCGTCGGCTCGCTGCTGCTCGGGCTGTACGACGACCACGGCCGCCTGCAGCACGTCGGCGTCACGTCGTCGTTCACGATGACGATGAGGAAGACGCTGGCGGCGGAGCTGGCGCCGCTCAGGGAGCGCGCGCTGGAGGGGCATCCGTGGCGGGAGTGGGCGGACGCTCAGAGCAGCATGACCTCGCGGATGCCGGGTGGTCAGAGCCGCTGGAGTGCGGGAAAGGATCTGTCGTGGGAGCCGCTGCGCGTGGAGCGCGTCTGCGAGGTGAAGTACGACCACCTACAGGGCAGCCGCTTCCGGCATGCGGCGGTGTTCCTGCGATGGCGGCCCGACAAATCGCCGAAGGACTGCCGCTACGATCAGCTGGAGATCACGACTCCTTACGAGCTCGAGAAGGTCTTCGGCGCGGCGCGCCCTTCGTCGTGATCGGATCGGTACCGGCGGTGTCCGCGCCGGCAGGCGCCGTCTGCTTGCGCGCTTGCCGCCACTTCTTCCACTCGGCGCGTTGTTCGTCGGTCCACTCGGGCCAGCCGGTCTCGCCGGAGTCTGGATCGAGCGCTTCCTGTGGCGGGCGCAGCTCCACCGGGACGTGCTGCAGGTTCACGCGGATCCGTGTCCACGTGCGATAGCGGCCCCGCATGGCGTCGACGAGCACGTCCGCAGGCGCGAGGTGGGCGGCTGCCTCGGGATGCCGGGCGCGCCAGCGATCGAGGCCGGCAAGCGCCTCCTCCTTGCGCTGTGCGCGGCCGATCTCAATCAACGGATGCGCCTCGGTGCGGCGTCGCCGGGATGGCTGCACGCGCGGCGGCTCGCCGCGCTGCTTGCGATAGTGCGGCGGCCAGGGCGCGTCGCCGAGCCCCTCCTTCTCGTGACGCGCGGCGAGATCCAGCAGGCGCAGCAGCGAGCACGGGCGGCGTTCCATCTCTCTGTGGCGATCGCCCAGCTCGGCGAAGCGCGCGGGCATCGTACGAAGCGTGAAGTCCTGCGGCTCGCAGGCGTCGACCTCGTCCCAGACGAGCGGCGCGGAGGCGCGCGCGTCAGCGGTCGGCCGCACGGAGTACGCGCCGGCGATGGTGCGGTCCTTCGCGTTCTGGTTGTAGTCGATGAAGACGCCGTGCCGCTCTTCTTTCCACCACTTGCTGGTTGCGAGGCTCGGTGCGCGGCGCTCGACCTCGCGCGCCAGCGCGAGCGCGGCGCGGCGTACCTCGTCGAACCTCCACTGCCGCTCGATACGTACATAAACGTGCATTCCGCGCGAGCCGGATGTCTTGGGCCAGCCGGTGAGGTCGAAGTCCTCCAGCGTGGCCTGGACGATCCGCGCAACCTCGCGGATCTGCGTCCACGGGACGCCGGGCACGGGATCGAGATCGACGCGCAGCTCGTCTGGATGATCCAGATCGTCCGCGCGGACGGGATGCGGGTGCAGCTCGAGGCAGGCGAGGTTCGCCATCCAGACGAGCGAGGCGGCGTCGTGCGGCACGACCTCTTCGGCGTCGCGCCCAGAGGGAAACTTCAGCGCGACGACGTCGACCCAATCAGGCCGCGACGGCGGCGCTCGCTTCTGATAGAAGAACTCTCCATCGATACCGTTCGGATAGCGGACGAGCACGTTGGGCCGGCCGCCCACGGCTCTCAGCGCGCCGTCGGCGACGGCGAGGTAGTAGTGGACGAGGTCCAGCTTCGTATAGCCCGCTTCGGGGAACAGCACCTTACGCGGGTTGGAGATAGTCACCTCGCGGCCGGCGACGACCAGAAGCTCCCGTTCGGTGCTGCTCGGCATGGGATCGATCGCCTCTGAGGATATCGGAAAAAGGAACCGGAAAAAGGGGCCTGTCCCTTTTTCCGGTTACGATAGATGTTTCGTCTTCAGCCGCCGTCACGGGATCGTTACATCGCCCCCCGTTACATAGCCATGTCCCGCTGGAAACCGCTTGCGTTCGGCCTCATCCAGATCGTCCTGGCGCTCTCGGCCGCGCTGGCCTTCGAGTCCGTCTACAAGATCGAGGTTCGGCCGCGGCCACCGGACCCACTCCCGTCGCAGGCGGCCGCCGCTAACGCCAGAACCGAGCCGGATCATCGGCAAGCCCTCTCGCTGCGGCTCGTCGACAGCGGCGGCGTTGGCATCCCACTGACAGGCGACTGGGGCGAGGACTACTCGCACGACCTTCGCGTCTTCCGCGAGGTCATTCTCGAAGAATCACCATACGTGGACCGGGCGGCCTACCGGCGTGTCGATCGCCAATGGCGCGCCTACGTCGAGCGCATGCGCGCGTACGGCAACAACGCCATCGTCATTCCCCTCCTGCTGGAGCTGACTGACTTCGATCACGTGTACGAGGCGAATGGCGGCCACGCCATTTACGACGAGGACAGCCGGTTCCGAGCGCGGCACGCGGCGGTGCGCCATCATTTCGCCCCACTCCTCGAGTGGACGAATCAGCAGGGTATGCAGCCGTTCCTCGGTACCGACATGTTGACCTTGACACCACCCCTGCTTCGTCATCTGCGCGATCTCGCGCCCGATACGAGCGCAGTGGGGATCGATACATCGGATCCCGCAGTATGGGAGGTGTATCGGGCGGGGCTCGAAGAGCTCTTCGACCAGTTGCCTTCCATTGCAGGCCTCGTGATACGCATCGGCGAGGGCGGCAGCCTCTATCACACCGAGGATTGGCCGTATCGAAGCGAGCCGGCCGTGCGAGACGCCGCCAGTCTGCAAGCGATGCTGCGGGGGCTGCTGCCGGTCTTCGAGGCGCGCGGCAAGACGCTCGTGCTTCGCACCTGGTCGGTCGGCGTCGGCGAGCTGGGCCGCCTGCATGTCGATCCAAAGGTCTACGAGACGGTGCTCGGGGAGATCGATTCGCCGGCCTTGATCGTGTCGACCAAGTACACGGCCGGTGATTTCTTCAGCTACCTTCCGCTCAATCCGACGCTCGCTGGCGGGCGCCATCGGCGTCTCGTCGAGCTGCAGGCGAGACCGGAGTTCGAAGGCTTTGGTGCGTTTCCAAATTTCCTCGGCGAGGAGTACGCGCGGGCGCTGCGGACCCTCATGGCGGCGAATCCGCGAATCGTCGGCACGTATCTGTGGCCGCAGTTCGGTGGACCGCTGCGCGCCGGGCCACGATCGCTCTACCCGCTGCACGGATTCTGGCAGTGGACCGACGCCAATGTTTTCGTGGCCTCGCGCTTGGCGGTCGCCCCGGAGACCGACGTGGGCCAGCCCCTGCGGCAATGGGCGGCGGCGACGTTTGGCGACGATCCAACGGTTGTCAGCGCCGTCACGCGCCTGTTGATTCGGACGCGAAAGGCGGTGCTCGAAGGCTTTTACATTCGTCCCTTTGCCGAGCGCGAAGTGCACGTTCCAGGGCTCGAGCTGCCGCCGCTGATGTGGATTTTCGAATGGGACATGGTCGGCGGCTGGCACAGCCTCCTGAGCATCGTGTATCGCGGCACCCGCGGACGTATCGAAGCCGCCATCGGGGAGGGTAACGCCGCCGCACTCGAGGTGCGGCGGGCGCGGCAGCAGCTGCAGGAAGCGCTCACGGTCCATGGCGCGGATTCGTGCACCGCGGTCTGCGAGGAGGCGCTTCGCTCGCTCGAGTATCAAGAAACGCTGTTCGATGTCCTGGCGGCGTGGCGGCAGGCGTTTCTCAGTTACTATCACTGGATCGAAACGGGCGACAGCGCCGCCTGGACCGACTGGGTTGCTGGCCGCGAACGGTTCGAGATCGCGGCCGCAACGCACATCGCACGCTTCGGTGACGATCGAGACTTCCCGGCCTTCGACCTCACATCCTCGGCCCAAGCGGTGACCTTCGGAGGGCGCGCCGTCTGGGTGCAGCGCGCTGCCGCTGGACTGCTGATTGCCATGGTCATCCTGCTTGGCATCGGCAGCCCGCTCGGGCGGACGCGCCGCGTGACGAGCGGTGGCGGCTGGCTCGCGCGCGTCGGACGAGTGGCGTGGACGGCGGCGGCGACGCCATGGCGTCTGGCACGCGAGCCGCGGGATCTGCGCTCGTCGGTTGCCGTGGCCACACTCGGTCTCGTGCTCGTTGGGTTCCTCGTCGGGGCGCTGACTGGCTTTGCTTCGGTGTCGATTGGCGCTCGGTCGCTCCTCTTGATCGGCGTTGTCGGGCTCACATTCGAGACCACGGCGATAGGCATCGCGGGCCGCGAGGGACGCGGCCGCTTGCTGGTCGCCGCAGTGGGACCGCTGATTCCAGGCGTGATCGTCTTGCTGGGGCTCATCGCATACCGCGGCCCGCTGGCGTTCTGGTACTGGTTCTGGATGGTGCCTGTCTTCAGGGTGAGCGTCCTGACAATCGTGCTCGCGATGCTGCTATGGACGGGGTATGCCATGCTAGCCGCACGTACAGCGGATGCGTGGCGTGGCCGCGTTGGCGGATCGTTGGCGGCGGCTGGCGCAGGGCTTCTCACGCTCGCGGTGTTGCTGCCCAACTGGGTGGACGTCTTGCGCTTCCTGGATCGACCGCTCAACGTTGCGCCAGCCACCGAGACGATGTTGTTTGCACTGCAGACGTACGCCGGTGTGAACCTCGATGCTGGTCGTCTGCCTTGGGTGCTCGGTACACTGCTCTTGGTCGGCGGCTACGCGCTCAGCGCACGGGCGACGCGGCGTCTCGCTTGACACAGCTGGCTCGTCACGGTGAGGAGCAGCTAGTAGGAGGAGCCTTGGACATGACTCCGTCGGAGCGCGAGAAGGTCGTCTCGCTGCTCGAACGATCACAACAGCAATTCTTCGAGCTCGTCGAGGGTGTCACACCGCCACAGTGGAACTGCCATGCGGCGCCGGACTGTTGGTCTCTCGGTGAAGTGGCCGCGCATCTGTTGCAGACGGAGACCGTGCTCTTGGATGCGATTCAGCAGATGCTCGCGAGCCCGCCCGATCCCGAGTGGGCGGCCCGCACTGCAGGTCGGGCGGAGGTCGTGGAAAGCGCGCTGGCGGATCGATCTCACAGAGCTCGCTCGCCAGAGTTTCTCTTGCCGCAGGAGGTCCCGCCACTCGCCGAAGTGCTGACGGGCTACGAACAGGCTCGCGCGCGAACCCTCGCGTTTGCGCGCGACATCGATGCGCCGCTGCACACGCACACGTTCCCCAATCCCTTCTTCGGAATCTTGAACGCGTATCAGTGGCTCCTCTACATTCCGCTGCACAATCTCAGGCACAACCAGCAGATCGTGGAGATCAAGAACGCCCCTGGCTTTCCAAGGACGTAAAACGGGGACAGCCCCCGTTTTCCGCATGTCGGAAAACGGGGGCTGTCCCCGTTTTCACGTGCCGCGTTGTGCGCCGTCCCGCACGTTACAATGGGCAACCTGTTGGCGATTCAGCCCTTTGAGCGGGTATCAGGAGGCGCTCACATCATGAGCAAGGCGATACGCATTCACGAGCACGGCGGGCCCGACGTGCTCCGTTACGAAGATGTGGCCGTGGGCGCACCTGGCCCCGGGGAAATTCGCGTTCGCCATACCGCGGTCGGGCTCAATTTCATCGACGTCTATCATCGGGCTGGCCTGTATCCGCTGGCGCTGCCGGCGACGCTTGGCATGGAGGCCGCCGGGGTTGTCGAAGCCGTGGGCGGCGATGTCACGGATGTAAAGGAGGGCGACCGTGTGGCGTATGCCACACAGCCTCTGGGCGCGTACTCCGAGATGCGGCTGATGCCGGCGGGCAGGGTCGTCAAGCTGCCGGATGGCATCGACGACCGCACGGCTGCTGCGATGATGCTGCAGGGCATGACAGCGGAATACCTGATCCGCCGGACCTACAAGGTCACGGCAGGGGAACCCGTCCTGTTCCATGCGGCTGCCGGAGGTGTGGGGTTGATTGCCTGCCAGTGGTTGAAGCATCTTGGCGCGACGGTGATCGGCACCGTGGGCTCGGCCGAGAAGGCGAAGCTGGCCAAGGAGCACGGCTGCGATCATGTCATCAACTATCGGGAGGAGAGCTTCACCCAGCGCGTGAAGGAGATCACGGGCGGCGACGGGGTTCCAGTTGTCTACGACTCTGTGGGCAAGGACACCTGGGACGGTTCCCTTGACTGTCTGCGGCCATTCGGCCTGATGGTCAGCTACGGCAATTCGTCCGGAGCTGTACCGCCGGTCAATTTGGGTATTCTGGGAGCGAAAGGCTCGCTCTACGTGACCCGGCCGACGATCATGACGTACACGGCCAAGCGTGAAGACCTGACAGCCAGTGCCCAGGCACTCTTCGAGGTCGTACTGTCGGGCGCTGTCAAGGTCGCGATCAACCAGACCTATCCGTTGGCCGAGGCGGCGCAGGCGCACCGCGACCTGGAAGCGCGCAAGACGACCGGGTCGACCATCTTGTTACCGTCTGTATGACCGCCCGCAAACTCGAGAGCGCTTGGTGACGGTCGACTATCAGCGCGAGCCGAACCTCGATCCGGACGAGTTCATAGCTGTCCTCGTGCGTTCGACGCTTGCCGAGCGGCGGCCCGTCGATCGACCTGATGTGATCCGCGCAATGCTGAAGCACGCCGACATCATCGTCACTGCGCGGGTGAGCGGTCACTTGGTCGGTGTATCACGCGCCATCAGTGATTTCAGCTATTGCACGTATCTGTCGGATCTCGCGGTGGATCAGACACACCAGGGACACGGCATCGGTCGTGAGCTGATTCGGCGGACGCATGAGGCCAGCGGCCTGCACACGCAACTCATCCTCCTCGCCGCACCGAAGGTACGCACTTATTACCCGCACATCGGCATGCAGCAGCACGACTCCTGCTGGGTCATTCCCCGTCAGCAAACAGACGAGTGAGTAGGGGAGAGCGCCCTACTCGGCGCGCAGGACTTCGACTGGGCTCACTGACGCAGCGCGGCGAGCAGGGATGTAACTGGCGAGCAGGGCCGAGAGGATCAGCACTGCGGCGGCGGTGGTCAACGTCGGCAGGTCCCAGGACTGAACGCCAAAGAACAGGTTACGCATCAGCGTGGCCGTGCCCACTGCACAGATCAGTCCCACGCCAGTCCCGACGGCCACCAGCCTAGCAGCGTCTCCTAACACGAGCTGATACACTGACCGACGCTGCGCACCGAGCGCCATGCGGACACCGATCTCGCGGGTTCTCAGGCCAACCGAGTACGCCACGACGCCGTAGAGCCCGACGACGCTCAGCAGAAACGCTACTCCCGCAAAGCCGCCAATCAGCCACGCCGAAGAGCGGTGCAGGGATGCCGCCGGCGACGTCCTTATTCCTTCCACCATCGTCGTTGGTCTGCCCACGAGAAGATCGGGCCGCACCTCGTGTATCGCGGCAAGAAGCGACGGGAATACGCTCCGCCCGGTCTGTGACGTGCGAACGACGAGGCCAAAATCCACGTAGTTGAACGGAACGTACCCGGCTGGGTGCGCTGGCGTCTGCGGCGGCCCCTCCTTGATGTCCGCCACGATTCCGATAATCTCTCTTGGCGCCGACGTACGACCGCCAATGGCAATCGACCTTCCGATGGGATCCTCGCCTCGAAAATACCGTCGCACCGCGGTCTCGTTGATGATGATTGGAAGACGCGTCGAGCCAGCATCGTTGTCTGTTGGGGCGTCGGCGACTTCCGCGTAGGTGAAGTGGCGGCCCCGCAGTAGTCTGGCCTGCAGCGCCGTGAAATAGCCCGCGCTGACACGCCGCACTGGCCAGGACTCCTTGAGCTGATCCTGCTCGGGGCGACCTGGGATCCAGAAGGTGGACGATGGTGCCAGAACACTCAGCGGCAACATATCGGCGTAGCCGACCGCCGCGACGCCCGGCAGGGCCGACACGCGATCCGCAACCTGTCGCGCTAGCAGGCCGGGCTGCTCCGCCTTTGCGCTCGTTGACTTCGCCGTACTTGACCCAGAGCGGACGGACGCGACACTGACCCCAAGCGAGGCGAGGTGCCGTGTATTGAACCCCGTATCGACGTGAAGCAGCCGATCGAGGCTCTTGCCTAGGAGTCCAGCAGTCACGAGCAAGATCAGGGCGACCGCGAGCTCGGCGACGACAAGATGCGATCCCAGGCGCCGCCACGTCGTCCCTGCAGCGCCACGACCGCCTTCCTTCAGTCCCACGAGTCTCTCGGACATCGAGATGCGCACGACGGGCGTGACGGCGAACACGACAGCGGCGACTAGGGAGACCGCGCAGGCAAACGCGACTACACGAAGGTTCAAGCCGACCTCCTGGAGGTACGGCATGTTGCTGATCATGTCGGTGCTGAGGAGGCTTCTCAAGAATCGCATACCCCACGCAGCCAGGAGCAGCCCGCACGCGCTACCAGCAACGACGAGTACCAGCGCTTCCGCCGCGAATTGCAGAACCAACCGCGCAGACGAGGCACCAAGCGCGTTGCGGACTGCGATCTCGCGCGTGCGGCTATCGGAGCGGACCAGCAGCAAGCTCACGATGTTGATACAAGAGATTAGGAGCACCAACCCTGCGCCGGCCAGGAACGTCAGCAGGATGGGTCGAACGTCGCCAATCATCACCTCGCGTAGAGGCACGAGCTTTGCAATCTCAGGATCCGCATGCTGGTCGGGATACTGACGTCGTAGCTGCTCGACGATGGCCGTGAGGCTTGCTGACGCCGTTTGCGGCGAGACGCCATCGGCTAGCCGCGCAACGGTCTCCAAGCTTTGGCAGCTCGGCACGTCCCAGCACGCTTGGCGCCCTCGGATCGTCGCCCAGAAGTCCGCATGCGAGGCCATCGGGAAATGAAAGTCTCGCGGCAGCACGCCGATCACGACGTGCTGCTCGCCGTCAGAGAGCCAGTCCGACTGCAGCGTCACGGTCTGCCCAAGCACGTCCCGCCTCCCGCCGAAACGCGTCTGCCACGTGCTGTAGGAGAGCACCACCGTCGCGGGCGCGGCGGGCCCCTCCTCGTCTCGGTGGAATTCGCGTCCGAGGACAGGCGTCACGCCCAGCGTGCGAAAGAATCCGGCGGTTACTCTGAGGCCGGGCACGCGCTGGGGTCCGGCGGGCGTGGCCAAGGTAAAGCCCGCACGGACGTCGTAGGCAGCAATCGCGCTGAACGCGTGGTTGCGTTCTCGCCAATCGAGGAAGTTCAGGTAGGAGACAGAGCCTCGAGCCTGGCCTTGCGCGGTTTCCGGGCGCGTGCTGAAGGCGGTGACCAGTCGGGACGGTTCCTGATACGGCAGCGGCTTGATCAGGGCAGCATCGACGAAGCCAAAAATGGCCACGTTTGCCGCAATGCCGAGCGCCAGTACGAGGATGGCCGTATATGCGAACCCGCGATGCTTCGAGAGCTGACGAACGGCGAATCGGAGGTCGTGAACCCGATGCTCGATGAAGCTCACCCGACGCATGTCGCGACACTCCTCCATGCTCTTCGCGATCGGACCCAGGCTGCGCCGGGCGGAGAGACGTGCCTTTTCCGGCGTCAGCCCCGCGGCAAGGCGCTCCTCGACCTCGCGCTCCAGGTGGTATCGCAGCTCCTCATCGAGCTCCTGCTCGACGCGCGCCTTGAGGAACAACGAGCGCAGGCGAAGACCTAGCCTCGTGAGCGGGTACGGCATCTGCGGACTCCTGTCCCCTCAGTTACCGACACTACTATGTCCCATCTGGCGTCGAAGCGCAAGATCCGAGCAGGAAGATGGCGGAGTGGATCCCCCGCCGTTCACTGCGCGCGGAGAGAGAGCATGGGATCTGTGCGCGCGGCTCGTCGCGCGGGTACGTAACAGGCGAGGAACGCCACGCCAACTAGCAGACCTGGCACGAGCGTGAGCGTCGCGGTATCGGTGCCGGATACCTCTTCGACCATGGTGTGACGCACGAGTTGCGCCCGCGATGCTCCGATGGCCGCGCGAAGGGCGATCTCAGTCACGACGGCGGCTGCTGTGAACGCCGGCGCACGGCGCAGCGACCGCGCAGCATACCGGACGTCCTGCCATAGGCGTTCGACCATTGTGCCCGCTCCGTTCTGGTCCTGATTCTAGATCTGCTTGGGGAGGGCGACGTCGAAATGGTAACCGGAGGGAAACCTCGACGTGCCAGTGACGGGTATCCCTCTAGCCCTCGTTACCGCGTTCGGCAGGAGAGTGGATAGTAGCTTCAGATTGGGGTCACTCATGTCGCCCCGTCTGGCCCTAGGAGAGGTCGCCCTTTCCCCAATGCTCAATCGACTCGAGCAGTTCCGCTGTTACGTGCGCCGAGCCAAGAAGATCCACAGGTGGCTCGTTGTGGAATCGAGCGTCCGGCGTTTCGAGCCATCCCACAATGTCCTCCGGATCGCGCACGCGCTCCACCGCGCGGACCACCGCGCTGAGACCGGCACCTGGCTCGACATCGCCGTTCTCCCAACGTGTTACGGTTCCAAGCATTGTCATAGCTCCCGACCTGGAGCTCCGCATCAGGTGTCGTTGTAGCAGGTCAGGTCGTCCGAGGCCAAGAATCCGCTCTGCGAGACGTCTGGGTTCGTGAGCGTTGCGCGTTAGCACTGCTTTGTCAGATCCGATAATTCATTCCGGACACACCAAGAAATCCCACTGTTGCCGGTCTCCGTGTGGACGTCGTCTTCCGCGAGCGACATCGCGACCGCCCCTTCGCGGAAACGGCCCGTGGGACGGCCACGGGGCGATCTCGGAGCACGTCGAGCGCGTAGTCCAAGTCGAGCCGTTCGCCGAACCAGTCGGGGGTGGCCGTGTGGGCGCCAATGCCGATGCCCGCGGCCGTTAACCGCGCGGTGCTGGGCGCGAGTGGGTCTTCAACCTCGCCGCCCTGGGTGTTCCATCTGGGTGCGGGCGGTGCGGCCGGCAGCGGCCGGCCATCGGGTCTGCACACGGCGACCGTCCCATCCGGAGCCCGCGTGAGCGTGAAGCCTTCCTCGTGCACCGCTCGATGATGTCGTTTGCAGAGCAAGCAGAGATTGGTCAGCCGCGTAGCCCCTCCGTCAGCCCAGTGCTGCACATGGTGTGCGTCACAGTGCCGCGCCGTGCAGCCGGGAAACTGGCAGTGACGATGCCGAGCCGCGAGCGCCCGGCGAATCGCTGGCGGGATCGTCCGCTGCTTCCGTCCGACATCGAGCACGGTGCCGTCTGGCGTATGCCGCATCACCACCGTCGCCGCATCGCAGGCAATCCGTCGCGACGTTTCCGCTGAAACGTGCGCCCCGTCCACATCCTCCAGCACTGCCTGGCCCGCGTCGGACGCAACCGCCTCCCCGTCGGCCGCTTTCAGCGTGACCTCGTCGACGTGGAGCACCACCTGGTACCGATCGCCCGCCGTCCCGCGATCCAGATCGCTCGCGAGCGCACTCTCGGCCAGCAGGCCAAGCGCGTCCGCGCGGCGTTGGGCCGGGCTGACCTCCGCCGTGCCATCGTCGCGCGGTCATCTCGTCTCGAGCCAATGGCCGCCTTGAGATATGAATGACGTCCCGATGTACCCAGAAGGGCTGGGACTGGCAAAAGGAACCGGTACCCGGTTCCTTTTGCCAGTTTCCCGGAGCTTGATTTGTAACAGTGATGCGCTAGACTCGCTAGGTGATCGCGGCAGAGCGCTTCCGAGCAGCGTTCGCCGCCTGAGCAGGCGCGCATGCCGGTGCTCCGACGGCGGATGAAACACCTACAGAACACCAGCATCAATCCTCTGTTCACGCGCAGGGGGAGGACATCATGGCCGTAGCCAAGAAAGCTGTTCCAGACGGCTATCACACCGTCACACCTTCACTCACCTTGGAGAACGCCGCGCAGGCTATCGATTGGTACAAGGAAGGCCTCGGCGCCGCCGAAGTCTCGCGTGCCACAGGCGCTTCCGGCGAGATCATGCACGCCGAGATCGAGATCGGCAACTCGCGCGTCATGGTGCAGGACCCCATGATGGGCGGTAAAGGGCCAAAGACCATTGGTGGGTCACCCGCGAGCCTCTGGGTCTACGTCGAGGATTGCGACGCCCTGTTCAACCGGGCCGTGGGCGCTGGCGCCGAGGTGCTATACCCGGTGACCGACCACTTCTGGGGTGATCGCTGCGGATCCGTGAAAGACCCTCACGGCTATACGTGGACGTTCGCGACACACAAAGAGGACCTGACGCCGGAAGAGTTACAGCAGCGGCAGGCGGAGTTCATGAAGCAGTTCGCCCAGCCGTCCCAGCCGTCCTAGGCGAAGATAGTAAAGAAACGGGGACAGCCCGGGCTGTCCCCGTTTTCCTCGCGCATCAGATGGTCCAGAATATTGCTCAGCATTCGTGGTATGACTGGAAGTGACATGCCAAGCCTGCCAGACCGAGAGCGATGTGCGTGACCCGTCTCCTCAGCGGCGCAATAGCCGTGTGCGCGATGGCCGGCCTCGTCGCGGCGCAGCAACAACAGGCCCCAGTCTTTCGCACCACGGGCGATGTCGTCCGTGTCTTCGTCACAGTGACCGACCGGGACGGCCGGCTCGTCACCACCCTTGCGCGCGAGGACTTCGAAGTGCGCGACGAGGGAGACCCGCAGCCGATCTCCCTGTTCGATAACAGCCCGCAACCGATCCGGCTGATCGTCATGTTGGACGTCTCAGGCAGCATGGCGGGCAATCTGCGCCTCCTGCGGGAAGCCTCCGAGGAGCTCATCGTGCGCCTACGGCCCCAGGACGTTGCGGCCATCGGCACATTCGGGCGCGAGATAGCAATCAGCCCGAAGTTCACGCAGGACGCCGCAGCTCTACGCGCATCGTTGCCGACCTCTATCGAGCCGGACGCCCCGACGCCGCTCTGGCAGGCGCTGGAACAGGCGATGGACGCCTTCGATGAGGATGCCGACGAGCGTCGTGTCATCCTGGTCTTGAGCGACGGCAAGGACACGGGACCGGCGTCGTTTGGGCAGCGGTATGTCACGCAGGTCGAGGTCATCGATCGCTCGCGGGAAGACGATGTGATGATCTACGCCATCGGACTGCGCAGCCGTGGTGGCAGGCCGGCGATGACGCCCGGGCTGGGGCGTGGTGGTCTGGCGGGGATGTTGACGGCCGATCTGCCGGATCCGGGTCTATCGCGCGCCGCGCTCGAGACCGGCGGCGGCTATACGGAGATCCGGCTGGGTGAGGACCTGGGCGCCGCGTTCGCGCGCGTCGCGGACGAGCTACACAGCCAGTACCTGCTCGGCTTCGCGCCGCCGAAGCGCGACGGCAAGGTTCACGACATCGATGTGCGCATCTCGAAGCGAGGGATGGAGCCGCGGGCGAGAAAGAGCTACGTGGCGCCGAGCAAGGGCTAGAAACGGGGACAGCCCCCGTTTTACGAAATGCGTAAAACGGGGGCTGTCCCCGTTTTTCACGTTCGGGCTTCCAGTGCCTGCTTGACGCGCTCGGGTGTGAACGGCACCTGCCGGATCCGCGCGCCGGTGGCGTCGAAGATCGCGTTGCCAACCGCAGCAGCGACAACGGTGATCGACGTTTCGCCCGCGCTCCATGCCTCGGCGTCGGGACGGTCGATGAGGATGCTCTCCACGGTTGGCACGTCGAACCCGAGCGGCAGGCTGTGGTACGTCCGCCAGTCGATCGACGTGACCTTCTTCTCATCCCACGTGACCTCTTCACCGAGCGCACGGCTCAAGCCCTGAAGTGCGCCGCCTTCGATCTGGTTCCGCACCCCGTCCGGGTTCGACACCGGCCCGCAGTCGAGCGCGACGACAAGACGCTTCGCCGCCACGCTTCCGGTCGTCTGATCGACCTCGATTTCAGCCACCATCGCGCAGTAGCCGTTGTCGCCCTCGTACAGGACACATGCGATGCCCCGGCCACGAGCGACGCCCATTCGGCCAACGTCCGGTCTCGGGGATGGACGCGCATCCCAGCCCGCTGCCTTCGCCGCGGCGTTCACGACGTTGCTGAGGCGTTCATCCTGGAGATGCCGCAGCCGATATGCCACCGGGTCCGCCTTGACCGCGCGCCGCCACTTCGTCCATGAAGCTCTCGTGCGCGAACGTATTCTGCAGACGCGACGGCGATCGCAGTGGCCCGGTGAAGAGCGGTGACCCGACGCTATGCGTGAGGACCCGCTCGCTCTTGACACGACCGGTGCCTCCGCACGTGCCTCCGACGCAGCCAGCTGCATAGGAGGGCACCGCGTTGCTGCCGTTGCGGAAGCGCTCCGGATCGGTCGCGCGCTGTGCTGTCACCACATTGGGCTCGAATCCAACCAGTGCGCCGGTGACAACGTTGCCGGGGCGCTCTCCGCCAGGCCGGCCGCCAAGGCGCGGAGACCACGACTCGTGATCCCAGGCGACGATCGCACCATCCGCATCGACACCGACCCGCTGGTCGATCACATAGGCAGACCCGAAGTTCTCCCACGCCATCTCGTCCATCCGTGAGAGCAGCACACGGACCGGCTTACCCGCCGCTTGCGAGAGGAGCGCCGCATCATACGACACAGCGTCCGCGCCGTTGAGACCGTAACAACCGGCGCCGCGTGTGAAGACCACGCGAATGTTCTCAACCGGTCGACTCAACAACATCGCCGTGCTGCTCCGCAGGGCATACACCGACTGCGTCGTGGACCAGATCGTCACCATGGGATCCTGCACGTCGGCGACGGCGCAGGACGCGCCGATGGAGCCGTGCATCTGGAACGGATGCAGATACGTTGCGTCGAGGACCGTCGTCGCCCGTGCGAGCGTCTCGTCGACATCCTTGGAGCTCACGACGAATCCGTCTCGCGATGGCGTTGCGTTGCGTAGACGCTCGAGATAATCACGCTGGCTCGGCAGGCCGCTCCCAGGTGTCCACGTGACCTTCAACGCTTTCGCTGCCTGAATCGCCTGCCATTCCCTCTCCGCAACGACACCAACGAAGCTCTTGTTGACGACAACCGTGACGAGCCCCGGCAGGTCGCGGACGGAGCTCTCGTCGACCTCGACCAGCGTGGCGCCGACAGCCGGCGGCCTGACCACGCGGCCGTGCAGCATGCCAGGCACGCGCACGTTGTGGACGTACTCGAGCTGCCCGGTCACCATCGCCGGCATGTCCACACGCGGCACCGACGTGCCGAGGATCTTCCACTCGCCTGGCGGCTTGCGCTTCGCGGTGTTGCTGAGTGGAATCTCGAACTTTCGTCCCGCGACGAGCTCTCCGTAGCTCACCCGCTTCGAAGAGTCGGCTTTCGCGCTGACGAGGCCGTCGGCCACCGCGAGTTGGTCCACCGGCACCGCAAGCTGTTTCGCCGCCAGTCGTAGAAGCGTTTCTCGAGCCGTCGCTCCAGCGAGCGCGAGGTTGCGGTCGTTGAAGTTGGTTGGCGTGGATCGACTTCCAGAGGTGCCACCCTGGTCGGGCGAGAGCGACGTGTCGCATTGGATCAGCCGCACACGACTGAGCGGCACGTCGAGCTCCTCGGCGATGAGCTGCGTCTGCACCGTGTAGATGCCTTGGCCCAGCTCGCACTTGCCCGTGTACGCCGTGACGGTGCCGTCGGCCGCGACAGCGATCCAGGAATCGAGCTGCTCGGGGTCGATCTCCTGGCCGGGAGTGTCTGACGGTCCCTGAGCAACAACGACTCGCTCGACGAGCGGCGCGGCAGTGAAGCTCACCACGAGCGCGCCCGCCCCCTTCAAGAAACGGCGGCGCGACAACCCCGCACGCTTCAGCGCCTCGAGCGCATCCGCCGTCATCGTCATACCGCCTCCGCCTGATATCGCTTGATGGCCCGAAACATCCGGGTGTGCGCGAAACAGCGGCACAGCACATTCGACAGCGCTTGCCGGAGCTCCGCCTCGCTGGCTTTCGGGTGCTGATCGAGGAACGCCTTGGCCGTGAGAATCACGCCGCTCAGGCAGAAACCGCACTGCGCCGCCTGCTCGTCGATGAACGCCTGCTGAATCGGGTGCGGCTTCTCGACGGTTCCCAGCCCTTCCAGCGTGGTGATCGGCACCGCGCTCACCTTACTGATGGGTGTCATGCATGAGCGAATGGCGCGTCCACCGGCGATGACCGTGCATGCTCCGCACTGGCCCAGACCGCAGCCGAACTTCGGTCCGCGAAGCTGGAGATCATCGGTGAGAACGTATAACTATGGCGTCGCGGGATCGGCCTCGACGGTCTGGCGACGGCCGTTGACCATCAGAGCAACTGAGCTCATCGGCGTACTCCTCGGCAGGGTACAGGCAGTCTGACACAAACGCCGCGTCGCTTCAAAGTATGTCCTGCTGCCTATCCCGGTGCCCGCTTGACCTCCTGCGGGCAGACGATGTTATCGTCGTCGTCGCAACGATCCTGGACGGGTAGGCTGGGCGTCGGGCGGCCGCTGAAAGGGCGGCGCATCAAGGAAGGAGGTCATGAGATGGGCATATTCGACACGGTAGATATCGATGGACACGACGGAGAGCACGGCGATCCCGACTACCGGTGGACGCAGTTTCGCATTCGCTTCAGGAATGGTCATGTTCAAGACATTCGCGAGATATGCGAGCGTCCGATGTTGTCCGACTCGTCGCAGAGCGTGGACGATGAAGATGGGCCCGCCGCGAACAGTGGCGCCTGACTCTATCCGTGGCTGGATGCCGGTTATGGCACAAGAGCTGTGCCGAGGTCGTTCCAGAACGAGTCTTTGTCACACCGTATACGATCTCTGCTAGCCGAGCGCGCTCTGCCGTTGATCCTCCAGGGCTGAGTCTCGATCGCTATAATGTGCGGGCGCCCGTAGCTCGAGCAGAGACAGCCCCTTCCACCGTGAGCGCCGCGACACACTCGATGGATCAGCCACTCATCATCTGGTGCAACGTCCCGTTCGGCCCTGCTGCGTCGTCTCGTCGTCAGCTGCTGGTTGACGCCGTCGCCGGTCATACCCTGCATCTGGTCGACGGTGCGACATCGTCGGAGCTCTCGCGATCGTGGCTCGACCAGGCGTCCATCGTGTTCGGACAGCCGCCGGTCGACGCGCTGCTCGCGAGTCATCGGATTCGCTGGGTCGAGATCGCGAGCGCCGGCTATGAAGCCTACGACCGCGCCGACCTGCGGGCGGCCCTGACGAGCAGGGCCGTGCCCATGACCAACGTCGGCGGCGTCTATGCCGACGCGTGCGCGCAGCACACGCTGGCAATGATGCTCGCGGCCAACCGCGCATTGCCGGCCGCGATGGACGCCCAGCGCGATCGCCGCTGGACATTCGCGGAGCTGCGGCCCCGCATGCGGCAGCTGTCGCAACAACGCGTGCTGATCCTCGGCTGGGGTCATATCGCGCGCCGCCTTGCCGAGCTCTTGGCGCCGTTCGACCTCCATCTCACCGCCGTTCGACGGCGAGTCGTGGGTGACGAGCCGGTGCGCATCATCACCGTTGATGCCCTCGACGCCGAGCTTGCCCGCACCGATCACCTCGTCAACCTGCTGCCGGGCGGCGCCGACACGGCACGGTTCGTCAATGCCCCACGTCTCGCGCAGCTTCCCTCGGGCGCGCGGTTCTACAACGTGGGCCGCGGTTCCACGGTGGACCAGGATGCGCTCATCGCTGCGCTGGACAGTGGACACCTTGATGCCGCGTGGCTGGACGTCACAGATCCCGAACCGCTGCCTCCTGACCATCCTCTATGGCGCACGGCCGGCTGCTACATCACGCCCCACTTGGCCGGCGGCCAGGCCGATGAGCGGGGACACCAGGTTCGACACTTCCTGGGCAACCTCGAACGGTTCACCAGCGGGCGCACGCTGATCGACCGCATCTGGTGACCTTTGTGAGGACCCTCGGGCAAGGTGCCTCATGAGCCCAAATCGAGTCGAACCCTCGCTGGCCCCGGTGCCGCGCACGGCTCTCGAGTACCTCCGATCCTTCGGTCCAGGCATCGTGATCGTGCTGACCTGGCTGGGCGCCGGGGATGTCGTCGATATGGGCGTGGCCGGCGCCAACTACGGGTACTCACTGATGTGGGTGCTCGTGCTGGCCGTGTTCATGCGGTTCGTGCTCGTGTCGCTCATAGCGCGCTATCACCTGTGCAATCAGCACGGCGAGAGCGTGATCGACGGGCTCTGCCGCCTGCACCCGGCCTGCGCGCCTGTCCTCGCGATTGCGGCGGTCGTGATGGCGCACGTCTACGGAGCGTACATGACCGTCGGCCTCGGCGAAGTCTGTGCGAACCTGTTTGCTGTGGGCGAGCCGTGGCTCTGGGCGTTGGGATGCAATGCCATCGCGTTCGCACTGGTGTTCCGGCCCGCCTACGGCCCTCTCGAGCGTGTCTTCAAGGTCTGTCTGGCACTGCTCTCGATTTCGTTCGTAGGTTCGGCCATCTTTGTCGGCCTGAGCCCGCTGGGCGTGCTGCAGGGGCTCTACCGCTTCGAGATGCCAGATGCGCAAGGCCGGTTCAATCCGCTGCTCATTGGCGTGGCGATGATCGGCGCGATCGGCGGCTCGATCATGAACCTCGTATACCCGTACTTCCTGGACGCGAAAGGCTGGCGCGGACCGCAGTATCGCCGCGTGCAGCTCTATGACTTCCTGTTGGCGACGACGGCCATGCTCGTGCTCAACCTGGCGGTGTGGGCCCTCGCCGCCGAGCTGCTCTACCCAGATCGGCAGATCCATTCATTGGATGACCTCCCCACGCTCGTCAGCGACGTGATCGGCGAGTGGGGACGATCGTTGTTCTACGTCGGCATCTTCGCAGCGATCTTCACGTCGATTCTGGGTCACGCCACTGGTCTCGCGACGCTGGGCACGCACGCGTGGCTCCGCTGGCGTGTCGGCTCTGCGCCGGAGACGACGACGCTCCAGCAGCATGCAGTCTATCGGGTCCTCGTTGTCTGGTTCCTCGTACCGCCGCTCATCTGGGCGCTTCCGGGCATGCCGGATTTCGTGATGCTGACGCTGATGGCCAACGGCGCGCAGGTGGTGATTGTGCCGCTGCTTGCGGGAGGGCTGTGGCGCATCACCGCCAGCTCACATTTCATTGGCCCGCGCTTCCGCACGCGCCCGTGGGAGAACATCGTCATGGCGCTGCTCTTTGTCCTCGCGCTGTACGCGGCCGCGAGCTCGGTCGTGGCGCTGGTCGAGTTCCTCGAGGGCTACTGATTGCGCCCGGAGCTCTCGTCGATGTCGAACGAGACGACGACGTTCGGTGCTGGCCTTTCTGCGGTGCGCATGGACTTGGCTGCATTGCCAAGCGGTGTCCAAGGCGCCTTGCCCAGCAAGTCGATGTCCTCGTAGGAACCCAAGACTTCGAAGCGCTCCAGGACGAACGGCATGCCTTCCGCACCGAGAGGCGAATTGGCGTCGGCGACGTGGAAGTGCAAGTGTGGGCCCGTGGAATGGCCGGTGAAGCCAAGCCCCGCAATCACCTGACCGCGATGAACGCGCTGGCCCCGCGCCACGCGCACACTGCCCGACTCGAGGTGCTCATAGAATGCATAGCGGCCGTTGCCGAGATCAAGTGCGACGTAGTTTCCAGTCGCGTCCTGCAGGGGATGCGTTGGGTGTGTCGAGATCCGCGCACTTTCCGCGACGTTGTCTCGCGTAGCCGCGACGGTGGCGTTCGCGACCGCCAGCACGTCGGCGCCGTAGCCGAGCCAGTTGGCTATCACGTCCTGGTCTCCACGCGCCTTGCGGCCTTTCGCATCGAGCCGCACCCAGTCGATCGCGAAGCGGCCTGGGATGCGTGCGCGACCGTCGACGGCATAGAGGAAGCGGCGGTGTCCGCGTGCCCACGAGGGGTGGTGGATTGCAGCCCACGGTCCGCCACGGAGCGGCGGACCCAGTACCGGTGGTGATTCGTCCCGCACCTGGATGTGGGCGCCCTGGACCGTGCCCGCCGCGCCGGCGTTCGTGTATTCGACTCGATGCGCCAGCGCCGACGGAGGTGCTTCGTCACTCGCAAGGTTCGAGCTCGAGGTAGACCACGGCTCGCGCGCCCGCTGCGATGGCGAGCTGGTCCACGTCTGCGGATGCCGCGCCCGGCTGCGCCACTTGCTGTGTCAGGGCGTCGCCGTGCAGCTCCGCGATTGTCTTATTGGTTTGCGGATCAAGGACAGTCAGACCCTGCAGGTGCAGCGGTTGCGGAGCGAAGCTGGTCAAGTGCAGCTCGTATACGAGCTGCGGGCGTCCGTTCACCGGTACGGAGCTCGGAGGCACCGGCACTTGCATGTCGAACGACTGTTGCAGGTTCCGTGCTGCGCCGCCCGAGGCACTCACTGCGCCGGCCAACAGCAAGGTGATGAGCACCAAGCCGCGTCGATTCTCACTCGGCCATGTCATCTGCGACTACCGCTGTCGTCGGCGAGACGAAGTCGGGCGCCCGCGGGATGATGAGCCATGCAAAGAGATAGGCAATGGCACCTCCGACCACGGCGCCGCCCAGGATCGACACAATAACCCAGGTCAGGCGGATGAGCGTTGCGTCGACGCCGAAGTACTCCGCGAGACCACCGCACACGCCCGCGACCTTCTTGTCGGTCGCTGATCGCGTGAGACGCCGCTCGTCTGGTGCCGGCGCCGGTTCCGTCGATTCCGGAATCAGCAGCCACGCCGCCAGGTAGGCGAGCACGCCACCAACGATTGCGCCGGGCACGACGGAAAAGACGAGCCAGGCGGCACGGACGAGCACCACATCCACATCGAGGTAGTTGGCGAGTCCTGAGCAGACTCCTGCGATTGTTCGATCAGTTTGCGAGCGGGTGAGCCGACGAGTAGGCATGGGTACGCTCCCTGACAGATTCGACGATTTGGGAGGGTTGGCGGTTCGATCCGGCGCGCCCGCCATGTCGTTGGCAGCTCGACAGACGAGGGCGGCTCCCATCCAAGGGACTTGACACACAATGCATGCGTCGTGCATATATGTTCCACGCACTCACAAAGGGATGGGACGAGGACGTCATGGGAATGGATCGAGACCGGCGTGGAGTCGATGCGCAGCTGCCGCTGCGGCCTGTGGAGTTTCATATCCTGCTCAGCCTCGCCGCAGGTGAGCGACATGGCTACGGGATCATCCAGGACATTCAGGCGCGCGGGGAGACCACGGTGCCGGATGTCGGGACGATGTACCGCGCACTGGCCCGCATGGTGGAGAGCCGGCTGATTGAGGCGGCGGCCCGTCGGCCGGCGCCGGACGCGGGCGATGAGCGGCGCAACTATTACCGCATCACGGCTACCGGCCTGCGCGTGGCAAGGGTGGAGGCGCGGCGGTTGGAAGCGTTGACGCGCGCGGCGCGGATCGGCGGCTTGCTGGCAAGGGGGGCGAAATGAGCGGCGATCGCCTGATGCACGCGTCGACGCGCTGGTTCAGGGCCCTCCTGCGTCTCTACCCAGTCGACTTCCGAGACGAGATGGGCGACGCGGTCGTGGAGGCGTACCGAGACCGTGCCCGTCAGGCGCTGAGCCGCGGTGGCATCATCCGGCTCGCAGCCGTGTGGATGGCCGCGCTCGCGGAGTCGCTGCGCAGTGGCTTGGGCGAGCGGGCGCGACCTGCGGCGTCGTGGCGGCGCAGCGGCAACTGGGGCCGAGACCTGGAGTTGGCGACCCGCCGGCTGATACGCGCGCCACTCTTCGTCGCCGCCATGGTGGGGACGCTCACGGTGGGACTGGGGGCCTTTGCCGTGGTCTACACGGTGGTCCAGAAGATCCTCATCGAACCGATGCCATACAGCGATCCGGACGACCTGTATTTCGTCTGGCGCGACTACGGACCCATTTTCGACTTGAAGCGGGGCTGGCTGGGCGGGACCGATGTCGCGGAACTGCAGAAGGCCGGTGGCGTCATCGAGGACGCGGCGGGTCTAGGGCGGGGGCTCCGGACGTTCTCCATGCGGGAAGGCACTGACCCGACCGAGATCGCGGTGATGGTCACGTCGCCAAACCTCTTCGAGCTGCTTGGTGTGCGTCCGGCGCTGGGTCGCGGTTTTGCGCGGAGCGAAGTGGGCCCCGGCCGCCCACCGCTGATTGTGTTGACCGACGAGCTGTGGCACCGGGTCGGCGCCGATCCCGCGATTGTGGGTACGGACGTGCGGCTGAATGGGGAGCCGTACACGGTCATTGGCGTGATGCCACCGCGCTTCGCGTTTGCGCGCAACGAGAGTCTCGGGCCGCCGCAGAGTGCCGACGCGTATATCACGTTCGACATGAATCTCGCGGAAACGAATCCAGGGAACGGTTCCTACGCGGGCTTGATTCGCGCGCGTCGAGGTACCACACCGCAGCGGGTCGCGGCTGCCATCGGTGCCATCGGTCGAGCCGTCGACGCGCGGGACTTCGAGAGCCGCGGCCTGAAGCTGTATTCGGTCGGCCTCAAGCCCGACCTGGTGTCCCGTGTTCGCCCTGCCCTTCTCCTGCTCGGGTTCGCGGGCATGTTCCTGCTGCTCGTGCTGGCGGTGAATCTCGCGTCGGTCTTGCTCGCCCGTGCGGCGCAGCGTGAGCACGAGTTTGCCGTGTCGCGCGCGCTCGGGGCGAACGGCGTCGCTGTGGCTCGGGCCATGCTCTTTGAAGGCGGTCTGCTGGGTCTCGTTGGCGGTGTGGCGGGTGCGCTCGCGGCGATCGGGGGCACGCGCACCCTCGTCGCGCTTGCGCCACTGGATCTGCCGCGCCGTGACGCGGTGGCCGTCGACTGGGGCATCGGCGCGGTTGTCATTGGCATAGGGGTGCTGCTCGGCCTGCTGGCGGCGACTGTGCCCGCCACATGGGCGGGGCGTGCGTCGCTGTCCTCCCTGCTCTCGGCTAGCGCGGTGCGCGGTGGCGGCGGTCACGGTCGCATGCGACGCGGCATGGTGGTGGCGCAGGTCGCCTTGTCCCTCGTGCTGCTGAGCGCCGGCGGGCTCGTCGTGCGCAGCTTTGAGCGGTTGCTCGCTGCAGACCCGGGCTTCAGGCCGGAGGGCCTCCTCACCATGCGTCTGCGGATACCGCCCGACCTCTTTCCGGAAACTGCGCCCGACGTCGACGAATCCGGCGCTGGCGACGAGCAGGAGGACACCGCCGCGCTTCTCGCGCTCCAGGACCGGGTCGAGGACGCGCTTGAAGCCCTGCCCGGCGTCACCGGCGTGAGCGCTGCGACCTCGCTGCCGCTCACGGCCTCCGCGGGTCAGAGCCCGACCCGGATCCCGGGCGCCCCCGGGAACACCGGCGATGCCGAGCGGGATGCGCCGCTGGTCGATCGCATCGGCGCCCGCGCGGGCTACGTCGAGGTCATGGGGATGCGGGTGCTCGCGGGCCGCACGTTCGACAACGTGCGCCGCGATGGCGTGCGCGAAGCCTTGATCGATGGCCATCTTGCGAGACACTTCTTTCCGACCGGCAGCCCGCTCGGGGCGAAGATTCCGTTCGGCGAGGAGGATGATGAGGCGCTGACAATTGTCGGCGTCGTCGAGCAGGCGCGACTCTACGACGTCGACCAGGACGGCCGCCCGCAGTTCTTCTTCCGGGCCGAGGACTTGGGCGTCCGAGGTCTGTCGTTCGTGGTGCGCACTGGTCGGGAACCCCACAGGCTGATCCCGGAGGTGCGAACGGCGGTCCAGCGCCTCGACCCGCGGCTCGTGCTCGGCGATGTGCGGACGATGGACGAGATCGTGGGCGACGCGCTGCGCCAGCAGCGCATGAGCGCAGTGTTGATTGCCGGCTTTGCGCTCGGCGCGCTGCTCCTCGCCGCGATGGGGCTCTTCGGCGTGGTCTCAGGCTCGGTAACCCGCCGTCGTCACGAGCTAGCCGTGCGGCTCGCGCTCGGCGCCGATCATGCTCGCGTGCTGCGACTCGTGCTCCGCGAAGGCGCACTACTCGTCGGCATCGGTCTGCTGATCGGTGTGCCGGGCATCTACGCTGCCGGCGCCCTGATTCGCGGAGTGTTGGTCGGCGTTTCACCGGGGGATCCACTCACACTGCTGGCGGTGGCGCTCGGTCTCACGCTCGTCGCGATGGCGGCCTGCTATGTGCCCGCACGGCGGGTGTTGGGGATCGATCCGGCGCAATCGCTTCGCGAGGAGTGAACCCTGACAACTCGGGTCAGCGAGCCGAAGGAGGTGACATGAGGCGCGATCGACGAATGCACGCATCGGAGCGCTGGTTCAGGCTGTTGCTGCGTCTCTACCCGGTCGACTTCCGTGACGAGATGGGGGACGCACTCGTTGAGGCGTACCGTGATCGTGCGCGTCAAGCGCTGAGCCGCGGCGGCGCAATCCGACTCATCGGTGTGTGTCTGCGCGCGCTAGTGGACGCACTACGCAATGGTCTGGGCGAACGCCTGCGACCTGCGGTGTCATGGCGGCGCGGCGGTAACTGGGGCCGCGGTGCGGAGCTCGCGATCCGTCGGCTGGTGCGCGCACCAGCGTTTCTCGTAGCCACAGCAGGAACGCTGACCGTCGGGCTCGGCATGGTCGCGGTCGTGTACACGGTGGTCCAGAAGGTCTTGATCGAGCCCATGCCATACCGGGACCCGCACAACCTGTACTACGTCTGGCGCGACTTCGCGATGTTGGATGTGCAGCGGGGCGCGCTCGCCGGGAGCGATATCGCGGAGCTACAGAAGGCCGGCGCCGTCATCGAGGACGCCGCGGGTCTCCAGCCGTTTCTCGGAGGGATTTTCTCGTTGCAGGAGGACGCTGACCCGACGGAGATCGCGGTGACGGTCACCTCGCCGAACCTCTTCGAGCTGCTCGGCGTAGAGCCCGCGCTCGGCCGCGGCTTTGCTTGGAACGAAATGGGCCCTGGGCGCCCGAATCTCATCGTGTTGACCCATGAGCTATGGAATCGGTTCGGGGCCGATCCCGCGATGGTGGGTACTACGGTGCGTCTGAACGGGCAGTCGTACACGGTCATTGGCGTCCTGCCGCCGAATTTCGCGTTCGTACGGAACGACGCCTTCGGCCCACCGCAGCGCGCCGATGCCTACATCACGTTCGCCGTCGATCTCGCAACCCAGAGTCCGAAGGGCATCTGCTGCTCGGCGCTAATTCGTGCGCGGCGCGGTGCGGCGCCACAGGCCGTGGCGGCTGCCGTGGACGACGTCGGTCGTACCATCGACGCACGCGACTTCAACGGCCGCGGCCTGAAGCTGTATGCCGTGGGACTCGAGTCGGACCTGGTCTCGACAGCTCGTCCCGCGCTCCTCGTGCTCGGGGCCGCCGGCGCGCTGCTGTGGCTGATGCTGATGGTGAATCTCACGTCGGTCTTGCTCGCCCGTGCCGCGCGGCGCGAGCACGAGTTCGCCGTCTCCCGCGCCCTGGGCGCCAATGGCATTGCCGTCATGCGCGCGATGCTCGTCGAGGGCGGGCTGCTAGGTTTCATTGGCGGTGTGTTGGGGGCGCTGACCGCGATCTGGGGGACTCGGGCGCTCGTCGCGCTAGCGCCGTTGGATCTGCCGCGTCGCGAGGCGATTGGCGTGGACGGCGGCATTGGCGCGGCGATTGTTGGTCTTGGCGTGCTGCTCGGTCTCCTCGCCGCAACGGTGCCCGCGATGTGGGCGGCGCGCGCGTCGCTCTCGTCGCTCTTGGCGAGCAGCGCGGTGCGCGGTGGCGGCGGTCACGGTCGCATGCGCCGCAGCATGGTCGTGGCGCAGGTGGCCATCTCCCTCGTGCTGCTCAGCAGCGGCGGGCTCGTCGTGCGCAGCTTCGAGCGGCTGCTCAGCGCCGACCTGGGTTTCAGGCCAGAAGGCCTCTTGACCTTCCGCGTCCGCAGTCCCCGGGAGTTTTTCCCTGAGCGTGCCGACGCGATCCTGTTTCAAGATCGGGTCGAGCGCGCGTTGGCAGCCATACCTGGCGTCACCAGTGTGAGCGCCACGTCCTCACTGCCGCTCACGTCCCCGCCCAATCAGGTGGCGATGACCATTCCCGGTGCGCCCGGGAACACAGGCGATGCCGATCGGGACCTACTGTGGGTCGATGAGGTGGCCGCTCGCGCGGGCTATGTCGAGGTCATGGGAATGCGCCTGCTTGCCGGCCGCACGTTCGAGCCCGAGCGCCGCGATGACGTGCGAGAGGCGTTGATCGATCGCCACCTCGCGAGACATTTCTTTCCGACCGGAAGCCCGCTCGGCGCGAAGATTTCGCTGGGCGACCGCACGATCGTCGGCGTCGTCGAGCAGGCACGACTCCATGACGTGCATCAGGACGGCCGCCCGCAGGTGTTCGTCCGAGCGGAGGACTCGGCTGCATTCAAGGCCCGGAACCTGTCGTTCGTGATGCGGACCGAGCGCCAGCCGGAGGCCCTCATCCCAGGGGTCCGATCGGCGCTCCAACAGGTCGACCCCAGGGTACCGATGGGCGAAGTGCGGACGATGGACCAGATCGTCGGTGACGCCCTGCGTCAGCACCGAACCAGCGCGGTGTTGATTGCCGCATTCGCGCTGGGCGCGCTGCTCCTCGCCGCGATGGGGCTCTTCGGCGTAGTCTCTGGATCCGTGACTCGTCGTCGTCACGAGCTCGCCGTACGGCTGGCGCTTGGCGCCGATCACCGGCGCGTCCTTCGACTCGTGCTCGGCGAGGGCGCGCTGCTGGTCGGCATCGGTCTGCTGATCGGCGTGCCGGGCATTTACGCGGCCGGCGGGCTGATTCGAGGCATTCTGGTCGGCGTCTCACCCACCGATCCACTCACGCTGCTCGCGGTGGCGCTTGGCCTCACGCTCGTCACGATGGTGGCCTGCTATGTGCCCGCGCGGCGCGTGCTGGGGATCGATCCCGCGCAATCGCTTCGAGAAGAGTAGACCCAATTGCCGCTCGGGCAGGGCGCCGGTGATTACGTCAACGATTCGATCTTCAAGTCCCGCACGGTAAGTGCCGACCGCCGCACCCCGATGCCGACGCGGCTGCGGAGGCCGGCGAAGTCGTCTTGCCAACTGTGCCGCAGGACACCGCTCGTAAAGATGCGGCGCTCACGGTCGTCGATCTGTACGGTGACGCGGGTCCATTCGTCCGTCGGAATACTGCGCGCGTGAGGGGTGCGGTGGAATCGGCCCCTGTGTGTCTCGAGCTTGAGGAACCACGGCGCGGCGTCTTCCGGGTAGCCCTGCTCGTCGAACACCAGCATGCGATTGTGGCCGCCGAACAGCAGGCGGAGCTCGGTGATGGGCCGGACGACGAGCTCGATCCGCACGGGTACGGCGAAGGCGTCGCGGGTGATGAGGCCGATCCAGCGCGTATCCACACCAGGATCCACCGAGAGCCGGAGGCCCTCCCCACCGAACGCCGATCGGACGCCGAAGCACACGAGACTGGACATGAGGCCCGAAGGACTCTTTCCCAGCGGAGTCTGCGCATCATCAGGCACCGGCAAGTCGGGATAGTCCATCAGCGTCTCCGCGCGGTACCCCGCCGCATGCGCCGGTGGTCCAGCCTCGGATTTGGCTTCGATGCTCGGCCCGACGGAGTCCGTCCACGTGCCCTTGACGCTGACGCAATCCCAGACAGAAATGCGCCGGACGCGCGGCAGCCGTGTCAGCTCACGCAGGCCGGTGTCGGTGATCCCGGCGCAGCTTTCGAAATCGAGCGTTTCCAGGGTCGGTAACCCAGCAAGGATGCGCAGGCTCTCGTCGGTGATCTGCGTCCCGAAGGCGGAATACTGAGCGAGCCGCGGATGATTGCGCAAGTGGCGCGTTGCGGCGTCGGTCGTCGCCCGATTGTACATGTTGGTGAGCCTCCGCAAACGCGAGATGCGAGCAATGTAGAAGAACGCGTCATCGCCAAAGAGGGTCGGTCCAAGGTCTTCGAGCGCCGGCGCATCCACCAGCGGCGCCACGGCCGCGTCGCTCAGTCTGTGGCCGCCGAGCCCCAGGCTTCGCAGTCGCGGCAGTCGCGCGACGACGGCAAAGCCGCGATCGGTCACGCGGGGGCAGACCCTCCCGGTCAGCACCTCCAACGTCGTTCGCCGCGCGAGCGCGACGAACCCCTCGTCGCCCGACGCGATGTCCTGACAGTGCAGGTGGCGCAGCCGTGGTATCTCGGCGATCTCGCGCAGCACCGCATCTGTCGCCAACGGGCCGTGGAAGTTTAGCTCCTCGAGCGACGTCATGTGACGCAAGTGCGCGACGCCGCGCGCCGTGTAGTGCGGGCTTCCGAAGACCGACGTGTGAAGGTCCAGCGCAGCGACGCCGGTCAGCTCTCCGATGTACGCGAGCGCCTGATCGGTGAGCGCTCGCGCACTGCTCACCGCAAGCAAGGTGTCCGGAGCGCCGGGCGCGGCGAGCGCAGGGAAGCTGCGCAACCGTGCCGCGCCCGCATCGGTGAGTCGGCTGCCAAGGACGACGCGTGACAGTGCGGGCTTGCCTTCGAGCGCCGCCGCCTCGTCTCCTGTACCGGTCCATTGCAAGTTGATCTGTTCGAGGGCTTCATGACGCCGGAGGTACGCGACGGCTCCATCTCCAATACGAGGGCATCGCGCCAACGAGACGGCGGTCAGCCACGGCATGCGCTCGAGGAACGCCAGATCCCGGTCGACGAGATCGTCGCGATTCGAGAGATCGAGCCGACGAAGCGTTGGCACATGGGTTAGATGGACGAAGGCATCGGGTGAAATGGTCGCATCCAGCTTCACCCCGCATACACCCTGTTCGGCAAGGCTGCGGGCAACATCTCGCGTGAGGAGGGATTTCAGCAGGATGACGTCCGGCACCGGATCGTCGTAGTCCATCCCACGTCGACGGCGCCGGTCGAGGGCGTTGGAAGCACCGGTGACCGTTTCCACGTGTGCCCGGAGCGCGTCCCAGGACGAGAAGCCGTATCGCTCGGCAATCGCACGTTGCGCGTCTCGCAGCCGAGGCTGCGGCAATCCCGCAGGGGGTGTTGCCCTCCACGCCTTGAGAAGCTCCTTCGCTTGACGCTTGAGTTGATCGAGATCGGGCCGTTCAGGCAGCCGCTGAGCGGACATGGCGGACCTCCCTTCGAAGCGCGCCTGATGTCCGCACACAGGCCGAAAGAAGGTCGTAACTGGATGGTGCCCGACGCCAGGTGGACTCAGTCCTTGGCGGACAGATGCGCCCTGGTGCGCAAGAGATACGCTAGCCGCCAGGAGCTGCGGCGTCAAGCTGTGCGCAGCGCGTATACTAGCGACTCATGCGGCGCCGAGATTTCATGGTCTCTCTCGTTGCCGGCACGCTGCTCTCGCGTGCGGTCCGTACCGATGAGCTTCCCTCCGACCTCAAGGTCACGCGTCTCACCGGGTTCGATCTCCCCACCCGCCGATCCAAGATTGCGGGCAAGAACTCTCGGCTCGACGTTCATGGCGACACGGCGACCGACCGCATGTTGCGCATCGAGACGAACATGAAGTTGGTCGGCGTCGGCAACTGCCGCGCGAATAAACAGGAGGCCGCGCAGCTTCTCGGGCGAAACCCGTTCGATTTCTATCGTGAGGCGGAGACCCGCATGGAGAGTCCGCTCGGAGCGGGCACGATGCCCCTGTGGGACCTGCTCGGGAAGGTGCGAAACAAGCCGGTGCATGAGTTGCTAGGCACGCGCGGCTCGGAGCGCGTCCCCTGTTACGACGGGTCGATCTATTTTGCGGACCTGCTGCCGCAGTACGCCAATCGCTGGGAGGACCGGTTCCGCGAAGAGATCGACATGGGCCTAACACTCGGCCATCGCGCGTTCAAGGTAAAGATCGGTCGCGGCGCGAAGTGGATGCCGCGCGAAGAAGGGGACGCCCGCGATGTCGCTGTGCTCGACGTCATTCGCGACCACGCCGGCCCCGACGTCCTGATTGGCGTCGATGCCAACAACGGCTACGACCTGGCGGGAGCGAAGCGCCTCTTCGAGAGGATCGGCGAGCTGAACGTCGAGTTCGCCGAAGAGATGTTCGAGGAGCAAACCGAGGAGTGTCTCGAATTCAAGGAATTCCTCCGCAGCCAGGGCCTCAAGACACTCGTTGCTGACGGCGAGACGCAGGACACTCTCGACGTCTTCAAACCGCTCATCGAAGCCATCGCCGTCGATATCTACCAAGCTGACATGAATCGCTTCGGCTACGAGGGGATCCTGCTTGAGGCATCATGGTGCGAGCCCAAGGGACTGCGTGTCGCACCGCACAACTGGGGCTCGCTGGTCGGGTACTACATGCAGCTCCACGTGGGACGTGCGATTCCCAACTTCTACCGGGCGGAGCACGATCCGTTGTCCAGTGAAATCCTCGTTGCGGATGGGTACTCCATCAAAGAGGGACTGGCACATGTTCCGGATGCACCCGGCGTGGGGCTGGTCATCGACGAGAAGAAGTTCGCCGAAGAGGCAAAGATCCGGTTCGACCTCCGCGCTTGACGAGGGCTTTGGCCCGGACTGCGACCGTTCATTCCTGCACATCTCCACGAGTCTCACGTTTGTCGGGATGGACAGTCGACTGTGCACGGCTCTGCCTTGTCTCCACTCACATTCCCGCGGAAATCTTCCCGCCTATGGCTCCAGTCGCTGGACCATCTCGCAGCACGTCGAGGGCATAGCGCAGGGTCGAGTCGTTCGCCGAACCAATCAGGGGTCGCCGTGTCTGGGCCGATGCGAATGCCGGCCGCCGCGAGCCGCGTAGTGCTGGGCGCGAGCGGGTCCCAGACGTCGCCACCGCCGGTGTCCCAACGCGGTGCCGGTGGTGCGGCGAGCAGTGGCCGACCACCAGGTCGACAGACGCGGACGTTGTTGACACAACCCTTAACCTTGTTTAGTCTAGGTATGGACTTGCGTCAGGTTGCTGAGTGAAGCAGCGACATTATCGAGACCTTCCCTGGACGATGAGGCCATGAACTGGATCAGGAGAATCCTCGGGCGCCGGCGGCTCTATAACGAGCTCTCTGAAGAGATGCGACAACACCTCGAGGAGAAGGTCGACGGTCTCGTTGAGCAGGGCATGTCTCGTGAAGAGGCCACGATGATGGCGCGGCGGGAGTTCGGAAACATCACATCGTTGGAAGAGCGCGGCCGCGAAGTGTGGCAATGGCCAACGCTCGAAAGCATCCTGCTCGACATCCGTTATGCGCTGCGGCAGCTTCGCCGGCAGCCGTCGTTCACCCTAGTCGCCGTCCTGATCCTCGGACTCGGCATCGGTGCAAATGTCGCCGTTTTCAGTGTCATCGACAAGCTCCTGTTCGAGCCGCTGCCGTTCCGTGCTCCGGACCGGCTGGTCTGGATCATCAATCAGGATACGCCAGGCCTCTCGGGCCGTACCTCGACCGTCTCGACCTACGAAGCGCTAACCGGGATGCGAAGCTTCGAGGAGATGTCCACCTACGAGGCGTTCTTCGCCCGTTCGAGCTACAAGCTCGCCGGCGACGCGAACCCCGACCGCGTTGTCGGCGTGATGATTCCCGCGAACTTCTTTCCCTTTCTCGGCGTGGCGCCCATGCTCGGGCGGACGTTCACCGAAGCAGAGTCCCAATTGAATGGTCCGGGCGCCGTCATCCTCAGCCATGCGCTGTGGGAGCGGCGCTATTCGTCCGATCCTCGGGTCATCGGCCGGACGGTTGTCGTCAACGATCGCGCCGCGACGATCGTCGGCGTCATGCCGCGAGCATTTGATTTTGGAGCGGTGTTCGCGCCCGGCATCCAGGTCGAGATCTACATGCCCGTGGTCTTCGATGTCGTCCGCGACTGGGGCAATACCATGGCGATCCTGGGACGACTCGAGCCGGGCGTCCCGCTCGCGGCCGCGCAGGCGGAGGCCGCCGCCGTGATCGAGCGTCACAGGCGTGAGCACCCCGAGATCGGTGAGGCGAACGCGATTCTGGAGCCTCTCCGCGAGTCGGTCACTGGGCGCATGCGCCAGCCGATGTTAACGCTGTGGGCCGCCGTTGGCCTCGTGCTGTTGATCGTGTGCGTCAACCTCGCCAACCTCCTGCTCGCGCGCGCCGCCAGCCGCCACAAAGAAATGGCCTTGCGCGGCGCGCTTGGCGCGGGACACGGGCGTCTGGTGCGCCAACTGCTCACCGAAAGCGTCGTTTTGTCGATCCTGGGAGGTGGGCTCGGCGTTGTCTTTTCCTACGTTGCCGTGGGCTACGTCCGCCAGCTCGAGGGTCTGAGTATCCCGCTGCTCCGGGGCGTGGAGATCAACGGTGTGGCGCTCGGCGTCGCCGTTGGCGTCACGGTGCTCACCGCATTGTTGTTCGGCCTGGTGCCCGCGCTTGCGGCTGCCCGTGGCGATGTCGGCGCAGCGCTCAAGGAGGGCGGCCGCGGTTCGAGCGAAGGACGTGATCATCGGTTCGTACGTTCCCTGCTCGTCGTGTCGGAGGTTGCGCTTGCGTGCGTACTGCTTGTTGGTGCCGGACTGTTCCTACGCAGCTTCCTCCATGTGCTCGACGTCGACCTGGGCTTTGCACCGGAACGCACCTACGCGCTGCGCGTCGACGCCGGCGAGAACATCGACACGGAAGAGAAGTTTCTCGCCTACATGAGAGGGCTTGTCTCGGCGGCCCGAGATGTTCCCGGCATTGCGGCCGCATCGATCACCGATGCCGTTCCGCTCGATAGCAATCGGACTTGGGGTGTTCGGGCACAAGGCCAGCCGCCCGAGGAAACCGTGGGAGCGCTGGTCAAGATCATCGGCCCCGGCCTGTTCGAAACGATGCAAACCCCGCTCGTTGCCGGGCGGGAGTTCAGGGACAGTGACGATACGAGTCACCAACCTGTCGCAATCGTCAACGAGACGCTCGCCAAGCAGCTCTGGCCCAACGGGGATCCGTTGCGGGAAGCCCTACAGGTCGGCAACGACGAGCGGCAGGTTGTAGGAGTCGTCGCCGATGTGCGCCACCTGACCGTCGAGGAATCAGCGGGACCTGAATTCTACCTTCCGATACTTCAGCGCGGGACGATGTCACCGAGTCTCGTCGTGAGGACGGGGCGTTCCTTCGCCGACGTGGTCCCGGCTTTGCGGGCCGCCCTCGCGCAGGTTGGCCCAGACCTTCCGACTGCCGGCTTCCGGTCCCTCGAGGGAATCGTCGACCGCGCGCTCTCTCCGCGACGCTTCTTCGTCAACGTGCTGACCGCCTTTGCGGCAACCGCGCTGCTGCTTGCCGCCATCGGTATCTACGGAGTCATCTCCTATTCCGTCGCGCGGCGCACACCCGAGATCGGCATCCGCATGGCATTGGGAGCGTCGAGGCGAAACATCCGCGCCAGCGTTGTCGCGGATACCCTGCGGCTGACGCTGCTCGGCGCCGCCATTGGGCTCGTCGGTGCCATCACGCTGTCTTCGCTCCTCTCCTCGATCCTCTTCGCGGTTACCCCGAGCGATCCATGGACGTACGCGGGCACGGCAGCGATCCTGCTGCTCGTCGCCGTGGCTGCCGGCTTCATCCCAGCGTTTCGCGCCTCGCGCGTTTCGCCCATGGCGGCTCTGCGTACGGAATAGAAGGCAAGCGCGCGCTGCAACGCCCGACCTCAAGGTCGCGCTTACTGCGCCCGCAGCGTGGTTGCGGGGTCCAGCCGGGCCGCGCGGCTCGCCGGTAGGTAGCAGGCCAAGGCGGCCACAGCCACCAGTAGCAGTGGGACCACCACGAAGGTAGGTGCGTCGGTCGTGGTCACGCCGAAGAGGAGCGAGCGCAGCAGATGTGTGAGTGCGAGCGCGCCCACCAAGCCCAGCGCCACGCCGGCAGCCGTGAGCCTCATTCCCTGACCAACGAAGAGCTGCAGGATCGTACGGCGATCTGCTCCAAGTGCTACCCTCACGCCGATCTCGCTGCGCCGCTGCACGACCACGTGCGAGAGGATGCCGTAGAGTCCGATGGCAGCAAGGAAGAGCGCAAGTGCGGCGAACGCCGCCAACAGATAGCTGCTCAGGCGCGAGCGCGCCGTGGCATCGGCAACCACGGCCTCCATGGTGCGCACGTTCGCTACCGGGAGACTCGGATCCAGTCGGTGCACCTCTTCCCGCACTGCACCCGCGAGCGCGATCGGGTCGCCTGCTGTCCGAATGACGAGGTGTAGCGGCGTGCCGTCCGGTACTTGCACGAAGGGGCGGTAAAGGGCCGACTTCGGCTCATCGGTAATGTTCCTTGCACGCACGTCCTCCACCACGCCAATAATCTCACCCTCGGATCTCTCTCCTCCGCCGGTCAGACGTTTCCCAAGGGGGTCCTCTCCCGGAAATTGCTGCCGGCCGAGCGCCTCGTTGATCACGAGGACATTCGCCGACCCGGCATGGTCGCGCTCATCGAAGGTGCGGCCGCGCAGTAGTCGAATTCCCTGCGCTGCGAAGTAGTCACCGCCCGCGATCCGCGTGTCGACGCCTGGTTTTTCGCCAGGGGCTGGTGCCGGACGATCCGCTCGGTACGCAGTGTGCCCCATCGATCCCTCGTCGCTGAGGGGAAGATGCGATACCATGCCGACCGCTTGGACATTTGGCAGCCGCTGCACCGATGTAAGCAGCCGCGCCAGGAAAGCGCGGCTCGCGTCATCCTCGTCGTAGGCCTCAGAACCAAGCGACATCCTGAGCGTGAGCACGCCCTCCGGGCGCATCCCTGTATCTACCGCCTGGAGTTTCTGAAACGACCGCAGTAGCAGTCCCGCGCCGACCAGGAGCATCAACGCCAGTGCCACCTCCGTCACGACGAGCGAATTGCGCAACAGCATCGTGCCGCGCCCGGCCGTGTGACTATGGCTGGCGTCACGAAGCGAGCCCTGCAGATCTGTTCGGCTGGAGAAGAGGGCTGGAGCGAGCCCGAAGAGCAGCCCGGTCAGGACGATGACCACCAGCGCGAACGTGAGGACCCGCCAGTCGACGGTCACGCCGTCCAGCCGAGGGAATTGAACGCTTTCTGGCAGCGAGCGCACGAGCGCGCGAGTCCCAATCGTTGCAGCCGCCAACCCGATGACGCCGCCAAGAACGGACAGCACGAGGCTCTCTGTGAGCACCTGGCGAACGACGCGTCCGCGCGTTGCCCCCAGCGACAAGCGCATCGCGATCTCTTGCCGTCTCGTGCTGGCCTGTCCCAGCAGCAGGCTCGCCACGTTCGTGCAAGCGATCAGCAGAAGCATTGCAACCGCACCCATGAGCACGAGGAGCGCCGGCCGCACATCGCCCACGACTCGCTCGCGTGCTGGCAACACGGCGACACCCCAGCGCGTGTTGAACTCGGGGTACGCTGCTTCCAAGCGGCGGGCGATCACCCGCATCTCGCCCTGCGCTTGCTCCAAGGTGACACCCGGCCTTAGCCGAGCGACGACCCGGACGAAGCGGCCCATGGACGTACGGTTGCCCTGCACGATTCCGAGCGGGATCCACAGATCGGGTTTGGAGTCCAGCATCTGGAAATCGGGCCCCATCACGCCCACCACCTCTGCTGGCAAGTCGTCGATCCAGATGGTCCTTCCCAGGATGGCAGGATCACCGCCGTAACGACTCTGCCAGAGGGCATAGCCGAGCACCGCGACGCTGCCCACCTCCTCGTCCTGTGGGGCGTCCTCCTCCGGGCGGAACGTGCGACCCAGAAGCGGCTGCACACCGAGCGTGGAGAACAGGTTGGCGCTGGCCGGCTGCACCTGCGCTTCCTGTGGCTCGCCCTGGCCCGTCAGGTTCAGAGGGGCCTGGGTAAAATAGGCCATCGAGGAGAACGACCTTGCCTGCTTCTGCCAGTCGAAGAAGTTGGCCGGCGAGGCCGATGCGTTCGGCGGGTTGTTCCTCTTCTGCTCTTGCAGCACAACCAACCGCTCCGGATCGCTGACGGTGAGCGGCCGCAACAGGACCGCGTCCACCACCGTGTAGATAGCCGTCGTGGCGCCGATCCCCAGCGCCAGCGTCAGCACCGCGACCACCGTGAAGCGCGGAGATCGGAGCAGCGCGCGCCAGGCGTAGCGGATGTCCTGCCGCAGGTCACTCCACCAGTTCGAACGCCTGGTTTGACGCACGCGTCGGCGGCCGATTTCCGCCAACTCCGTTCTCGCCTCCGTGACGTCGCCGAACTCCCGCAACGCCTTTGCGCGCGCCACGCCAGGCTCCATGCCCTGGCCTCTCAGCTCTCGCGTGCGCTCCTCCAGGTGGAACGCAATCTCGTCCTCCACCTCGTTCGGGACATCGCGTTCCGACGTGGGGAACCGAAACAGGGACCGGATCCCTCGGATGCGCTTCATGGATCCCCCCTCACGCGGTCTGAAGAACTTTGAAGACAGCGGCGGCGTAGCGCGCCCATCTGTCTCCCTTGGCCGCCAGTTGCCTGCGTCCTTCGCGTGTCAACTGGTAGTACTTGGCCTTCCGGTTGTTCTCTGTGAGACCCCACTCGCTCTCCAGCCAACCGCGCTCTTCCATACGATGCAGCGACACATAGAGCGCGCGATCCTCCACCTGCAGCTCGGCGTCGGTAGTGTCCTTGATCCAGCGCGCGATCTCGTAGCCGTGCCGTGGTCCCCAGGAGAGTGTTTTGAGCACGAGCACGTCGAGCGTCCCCTGCAGCAGTTGGAGGTCGTTGTCGGCCATTGCTACTCCTCGACATTGTTCACCGGAACATTTCCGGGTAGAAGGATAGACGAAGTCCACTACATCGCGCAAGGATCCGTTTACAGTCCTCACCCGCTAAGGGCGGCGCGAGCTCGCTGCACCAGTTGATTGTCGGCCGCGGCCGAGCCTTTGAGATAGAAGGTAGCGGCGGCGAGATAGCGATCACGACGAGGTGGTGCCATGATGGCGTAATCTTCAAGGACTGCGGAACTGTATTTGTAGTCGTGCGAGTCCGTCCCTTTGAGAAAGATTAGCCTGCGGGCGGCGTCTGCGAGGGGCCTCGGGTCGGGATTGTCCTTCAGGAACGCGAGCACTTTGCGCGCGGCGGTCAGACGGTCGCGATTGATGTCGCCGAAGATCTCTTCGATCGCGGTCGGGCCAGCGCTCTCGAGCGGGGCCGGCTCGAACGTGTCGATCTTCACACCTTGTTTGGGATTGCCGCGAAACAGGGGAAGGAACGCAGCGTTCTGAAGGAGCAACAACTTGCGAGCTTCTTCATCGCGGCAATGACGGTACGCGTAGTGAAGTGCATTGGTGAATGTGGTGGCGTGCAGGGAGAGGATCCCAGGAGCACGCATCATGAGCTCCGCCGAACCCTCGAAGAACGCGTCGAAGAGGGACTCGGCGGCGACGCCGCGATTGAGGAGCGCGATCGCTTTGTCGCTGGCGGCCCGAGGTGATTCGTCGCGGAGGGTCTGCAACATCTCGGTGGTGGCGTCCGAGCTCGGTTGGGCGTCGAGCCAATTCGCACGAATCCTCGAGACGGCTTGAAGGTTGTCTCGGTACGGGCGGTCCGCGGGCAGATCGGCGTGTGCGGGATTCTCGCGGGCTCCTTCGCGATCGAGCAGCCCGTAGGCGACCGAGCGCAGGACCGGTTCGGCATACTGCCAGCCGATGACTTGAAGCGTTCTGAAGCTGTTGGCGACGTAGATTTCCTTGTGTCCGATCTCGCGAAAATCACGCGCGCCGTAGCGTGCGAGGATCGGAAAGATCTCCTGCGCTCCGGTGGTGCGTGCGAGGCCGGCGATTGCCGCGTCGGCTGCGGCTTCGTCCCAGTTGTCCATCGCGTCGATGAAGGCCTGGCGAGCGTTGTGGCTGGGCGGGACGAGGGATTCATCGACGGGGCCGAGAGACCAATCGCCCGCGCGGACGTCCGCAGCCTGGGAGCTCTTGAATTGGTCGATAGCCCAGAAGATCGGAAGCCAGCGGTCGGAATCGGGCGAAGCAACGCTGGCGAGATGGGCAGAGTTCACGACCAGAACCGCGTGGAATTTGAAGCCGACTGGATGGGGTTGGATGTTGCGCACGCCGGCCAGCAACAAGGCGGCGATCAGATTGCGATAGGTCAGGCCGCCGCGGATTCTCGCGGCGACTTCCTCGAGGACACGCTCGCGAGACGTTTCTTCCAGCAAACGGACCAATGGCTCGATATCGGGATGGAAGCGAACCAGTTTGGAATCGACCCTGCTTTCCGCGGCTGAAACCAATGGGAGGCGGGACAGAAAGCCGAGGTCGCCCAAGCTGGCGAACGTGCCGGTGGCCGCAGCGAGCTCGAGGAAGCGACGTCGTTGCATAACTGTGCGATGTGTTCATCTTACACCGGGCATGGAACGATCGAAGCGTTTCGTCGCCGAGCGGAGCCAGCCGGCGCGAGTCGTCTCGAGCGGGCCGCGGGCCGCGGCAAGCCAGTTCCCGCCGGCGCGCGTTGTCGAGAACGAATTACCTCTCCACCAGTTGCGAGCGAGGCGCGACGGCGCCGATCGACATCACGATCGGCACTGCGACAAACGGAATGTGTCCGAAGAACTGGATCCACCAACGGACATTGATCGCGGGCGGCCGGTTTGCCAGAAACGGAATGACGGCCAGCGACATCACCATCCATATGAAGGGGCCGTAGATCGACGCGACCTTGATCGCCCCGTAGCGTGACGTGAGGAGGCCGCTGACCCAGGAGGAACGCATAACGAGGAATAGAAAGACGGCTGACCAGCCGAAGGCCACTCCAAAGTGCATCAGAAGCCCGACGACGGCGGTCGGCGTGCCTCCCTCGAGTGCCTCTCTGCCGAGCAAGGTAGCAGCGACGCCTTGAAAGAGGCGCGTCACCGTAGAACCGTACGCGAACACGTTCAGGACGCTCGAGAAGAGGCCGTCGACCACGCCCGTCACGAGCCCAGCGCGCACGAGGCGGGGCAAGAGATCGCGTGGGAAGGCCCATTCCGGTGCGCCGGCACTGACAGGCGTCACGTTGAGGCAATCCTATCCCGTTCTGCACTGTTCGGATAGCCGCGGATGTTCGGCCCGCAGAGGAGGAGCGTTTCTAAAGTCACGCCGTACTCTTGACAGCTCCCCCCGGCAATCGGTGCTCCAGGAGTCCTGACGAGCGACACGAGCCTATGGTCGTTAGTTAGATGTGTCTCTTGACTTCTAGAGGAGTGGTTCATATCCTTCTCTTTATTTCGAGAGAGAACGGAGTATCCCATGTCGCCACCGCCTCAGTCCGATGCCCTGCGCGGCTCGATAGACCTGCTCGTGCTGAAGACCCTTTCTCTGGCTCCCATGCACGGCTGGGGCATCGGGCAGCGAATCCAGCAGATCTCGGCCGGGGAAGCTGGAAGTCAACCAAGGCTCGCTCTATCCGGCGCTCCAGCGTCTCGAACAACGAGGCCTGATCACGAGTGCCTGGCAGACGACCGAGAACAATCGCCGGGCCCGCTTCTATCAGATCACTGCCTCGGGCCGACGCGCCTTGGGCAAGGAGACGGAGAGCTGGCGGCGCTTCGCGGCGACGATGGAGACGATTCTGCACACGACCTGAAACACCCTTCGATCCTCCCTTGCCCCCGCCGTTGATTGGAGTATCGACGATGAGCTGGATCACTGGCCTGCACGCGAGATTGCGAGCACTCGTCGACAGGGCATCAGCCGAGAAGCGGATGGAAGAGGAAATCGTCTTCCACACCGAAATGGAGACAGAGAAGAACCTCCGAGCTGGCATGCCGAGTAGAATGACCTTCTGGACGAGGACTCTGCTCGGCGACGCGAATGAACCAACGGACGTTTTGGAACACGGTTGCTGCGACGAAGACCTTCTCCCATCCGCTCGACCTGTCTCGTTTCTCATCGCTGGTCTCTCGTGAAGCCGGCGTGCTGGATTACGGGTGCGGGTACGGACGCCTGTGTCGCGAGCTGCGATCCGCCGGCTACTCCAACATCATCGGCGTCGATCCGTCGAGCGCGATGATCGACCGCGCACGGGCCGAGAACCCTGGAATCACGTTCCAGAACCTGGACAGCGACACCCTGCCATTCAGTGCTGTGTCATTCGACGCGGTGCTCCTCTTCAGCGTGCTGACGTGCATCATCGACGACCGAGAGCAGCGCTTGCTCGTGCAGGAGATCGAGCGAGTGCTGCGGCGGGGCGGAATCCTCTACGTCAGCGACCTCCTGTTGCAGGAGGACGACCGTAATCGAGAGCGGTACGACGAGGGGCTTCGGTCGTTCGGTCGGTACGGCGTGTTCGAGCTCGAGCCGGGCGTCACGTTTCGGCACCTGCCGCGTGCCTGGGTGGACGAGCTGATGAGCGGATTCATGCCGCTTGATTTCGTCGAGATCGACGTCACGACCATGAACGGGAACCGGGCGAAGGCATTTCAATTCTGGGGCGCCAAGCGCTGACTTGATGGACAATCGGACGCGCCCGGACAGGGCATCCAGCTACGGTTCGAGAAGGACCGAGCGCCTCATCTCAGTGACAGCCACAGAGATCCGTGATAGGCCTGTGAGTACAGAGTAGAAAGAGGAGAACCACTCCCAATGCGCACCCTTGCGGCCACTCTTCTCGTCCTTCTTGCCGCATGCGGAGGCCAGGCCCCGCCACGGGCGGAGGCCAGGCCGCCCAACATCGTCCTGATCATGACGGACGATCAAGGCTGGGCTCAGTTGGGCGTGCATGGCGACGATGTCTTGAAGACGCCGAACCTGGATCGCCTGGCCAGTGAGAGCGTCGAGCTCACTCGCTTCTATGTCTCGCCCGTCTGCGCGCCGACACGCGCCAGCTTGATGACCGGCCGATACAACTACCGCACGGGCGTCGTCGACACCTGGCTGGGCCGGGCGATGATGCACCCTGACGAGGTCACACTGGCTGAAATGCTAAGTGCGGCTGGATACCACACGGGCATCTTCGGCAAGTGGCACCTTGGCGACAACTACCCGATGCGACCGATCGATCAGGGATTCGACGAAGCGCTGGTCCACCGCGGCGGCGGCATCGGGCAGCCTTCCGATCCACCGGGCTCCAGCTACTTCGATCCGATCCTCCAGCACAACGGTGTGCAAGAGCAGCACGAAGGCTATTGCACCGACGTGTTCTTCGATGCCGCGCTCCGGTTCATCGAGCAGACCCGCGATCGGCCCTATTTCCTCTATCTCGCCACCAACGCGCCGCACGCGCCGTACCAGGTGCCAGATGAGTACCGTAAGCGCTACGCGGCGCTGGGCCTCGACGACAAGGATGCCCGCATCTACGGGATGATCACCAACATCGACGATAACGTGGGGCGTCTCGTGGCGGCCCTCGAGCGGCTTGGTGACGCCGAGGACACCGTGCTCATCTTCATGACCGACAATGGACCGACGACGCGCAGGTACGCCGCCGGTCTGCGGGCGCAGAAGAGCAGCGTCTACGAGGGCGGCATCCGCGTGCCGTTCTTTCTACGCTGGCCCGCACGGCTCGAGCCCCGCAAGATGGATGTGATGGCCGCTCACATCGACGTTACGCCGACGCTGCTGGACGCCGCGGGCGCGGCGAAGCCTGCGCGCGTGCAGCTCGACGGCCGCAGCTTGATGCCGCTCGTCGACGGGCGCACGAACGACTGGCCCGAGCGCACGCTGTACATCCAGAGCCATCGCGGCGATGAGCCGCAGCGGAATCGTGCGTTCGCGGCGGTGTCACAGCGCTGGAAGCTGACGCAGCCTTTGAGCTTCAGCGAGCCGCCGCCGGCGAACGCACCACTGGAGCTCTACGACCTCGCCGCCGATCCAGCGGAGGAGCACAACCTTGCCAGCGCCCACCCCGAGCTGATTCAGAAAATGAAGCAAGGCTACGATGAATGGTTCGAGGATGTGTCTCCTTCCCGCGGCTATGCACCGCCGAAGATCCATATCGGGACAGCTCACGAAAACCCCGTGTGGCTCACGCGGCAAGACTGGCGTGTTGTCGGCGAAGACGGTTGGGGCGACGGCAGCCTCGGCTACTGGGAGGTCGATGTGAGGACGCCCGGCCGGTACGATATCCACTTCCATTTCGACGCCCAGGAAACCCCAGGCCGCGCCGAGCTCGCGTTGGGCGATGCCAAACGGAGAATCGCATTCCGACAAGGAGATCAGGAGGTCGTTTTCGAGGACGTCGAGCTCGCCGCCGGACCAGGGACGCTCGAGGCACGGCTGAGGCGTGGAGACAAGATCGAGGGGGTGTGGTTCGTCGAAGTGCAAAAGTAGGCAGCACCACCGTGGTCGAGCCTATTTGCCCAGCGTCTCGATCACCTCGGCGAGCAGGCGCACGCCGTCACGAATCTCCCGCTCGGTCAGGCACGCGTAGCCCAGGAGCAGCCCGGTGGTGGCTGGCGGCTCGAGGTAATGCGGCGCGACCGAATAGATCCCCAGTCCGCGGTCCGCTGCACGCGCTATGAGATCATGCATGCACGCAGCGGGCGTGCCGCGCAGCCAGACGACCATGTGTATGCCGGCGTTCTCGCCGACGATCTCGACGCGATCCCCCAGCAGCTCGCGAAAGCTGTCGAGCATGGCAGCGCGCCGCGAGGCATTCCGCGCTCTCGCCCGGCGCACGTGGCGCTCGAAGTGTCCCTCGGTGATGAAGTCCGCCAACACCTCTTGCTCGAACGTTGGCGCGTGGCGATCCATCAGGAACTTGAGCGCCGCCAGCGCCGGCACGATCGGCTCCGGCGCGATTAGGTAGCCCAGGCGCAACGACGGAAAGAGCACCTTCGACAGCGTGCCGATGTAGATGACCCGACCGGTTGAATCGAGGCCTTGAATGGCCTCCACCGGCCGGCCGTCGTACCAGAACTCGCTGTCATAGTCGTCCTCCACGACCCACCCACCCGCTTCGTCTGCCCATCGCAGTAGCTCGAGCCGCCGCCCGAGCGGCAGCACACCACCGAGCGGGAACTGGTGCGAGGGAGTGACGTATGCGAGACGGACATCCTTGCCGTGCGGCAGTTGGGAGACATCGATGCCGTGCTCGTCGACCGGAACCGGAAGCAGGCTCGCGCCGGCTGCGGCAAACACCTGTCGTGCCGACAAGTAGGCCGGCTCTTCGATGGCGACGCGAGCGCCGCGATCGATCAAGAGGCGCGCGACGAGATCCAAGGCCTGCTGCGAGCCGTTGACGATGATGACCTGCTCGGCAGTGGCTGCGACGCCGCGCGCGCGTCTCACGTAGTCCGCGATTGCCTCGCACAGCGGAGAGAATCCAAGCGCACGTCCGTACCGCAGCGTGTTGATGGACATCCTCCGAGCGCGCCGTGCAACGAGCCGGCTCCAGATCTGCTGTGGAAACTCCGCCACGGCGGGCACCCCGTATCGAAAGTCATATCGGAGGCCCGCCCGCGGCGGACGGCCGACGGCCGGCAGCGGTGCGAGCGCCAACACCCGATCGGCGTGCGCCGACAACCGCGGATGTGCCTCTGGCGCCTTGGTCCGCGCACCGTATGGAGACGGTGCGAGGAGCGGATCGGGGAGCGTCGAGGAGACGAACGTGCCCGAGCCGCCTCTGCCTTCGGCGTATCCCTCGTCGACGAGCTGCGCGAACGCCGTGAGAACAACGTTTCGCGACAGTCCGAGGTCGCGTGCGAGCGAGCGCGTCGACGGCAGTCGTGAGCCTGGCGCGAATCGTCCCTCGCGAATCGCCGCGCGAAGACCCCGATAGAGGCGCTGGTTGAGCCGCCCATTTCCGTCGAGTCGTACGAGCATGTGCTCCTAACTGGTACCAGAAAACCGGTCGGAAGTGGATCCCGCAATCGCAGCTGCCGTCTTCTAGAATCGGCCCGCTAGCAGATGGAGGATCTTCAATGAACATCTCAACGGGATTCGGAATGACACTGCTCATCGTGGGCACGATGGCCGGCTCTGCAACCGCCCAGGAGGCCGCTCACCGGTCGAGGTGCAAGGCGATCCACGCCGCTATGGCCGAGGATCTGACGACCGCCTGCAAACCGGACGACGATTCCTGTTTCATTGGCGAGGTGGCCGGCAACCACGGCCTGCGCGGAACCACATACTTTCGAGCCGACGGCAGCGGGACGAGCCCGGACACCTCGCCAGACTTCGTCCCCTACAGCGGCCAGTTCGAGTACTCCACGAAGCGCGGGACGCTGATCATGCGCGAAACAGGAATCGTGAACCAGACCCAAGGCAATCTCGACAGCGGCGCAGTCACGGCGTTTCAGAAGATCGTCGATGCCACCGGCGATTGGGCGGGAACGACGGGCTATTTCTTCGTAAACGGCTTCAGTCGCGAGGGTCACGTTCAGACCCGGGTCAGCGGAGAGATCTGCCGGCCCTGAGCGTCGATTGGCGTGGAGATCTCCGGCTCGCGGCACTATACTGCGGGCACTTGGAGGTCTGAGCCAGTGTCAACTCTTTCTCGTCGCGAGCTCGTGCAGTGGGCTGGCGGGCTGGCGGCCGCGCACGTCGTCGGGCTCGACGCACAGACATCCGCGCCTTCTGACTATATCGGTCCGCTGACCGGGGTGACGAAGGGCATCGAAGACCGCCAATTCGATCCGGTCGTATACACGCGCGATCTGTACGCGGCCGCACCGCGGCGGCTCCGATTTCGCGCGCGCACGCGCGGTGAAGCCGAGGAGTGGCAGAAGACCCTCCGCACGAAGCTGACCGAGCTGGTCGGAGACTTGCCGACGGAGCGCCCGCCGCTTCGCCCCATCACGCTCGAGACGCGCACCTTCCCCGGTTACACGCGGGAGAAGGTCGTGTTCGACAGCCGGCCCGGCGTCAGCGTGCTTGCGTATCTGCTACTTCCGGTGAAGGCACGTCCGCCAGCAGCGGTCATGATCTGCGTGCCCGGCCACGGCCGCGGTGTCGACGACATCGTCGGCATCGACGAGCAGGGGAGCGATCGGACCGACAAGCCAGGCTATGCGCACGACTTCGCCATCCAGGTCGCCGAAGCCGGCATGGCGGCCCTCGCGATCGAGCCGATGGGCTTCGGCTGCCGTCGGGACCCCATCAACGCTCGCAAAGGCCTCGACCGAAAGGCGTGCGAGCCTGTGGCAGGCGGCGCCCTGTTGGTTGGCCAGACGATGATCGGCTGGCGTGTGTGGGACGTCATGCGGACGCTCGATTACATCGCAACGCGCTCCGAGTTGGATCAAAGCCGCGTTGGTTGCATGGGGATCTCCGGAGGCGGCACCGTCACGCTCTTCTCGACGGCGCTCGATCAGCGCATCCGCGTTGCTCTCGTGAGCGGGTACCTGAACACGTTTCGGGACAGCATCGGGAGCCTCGCTCACTGCATCGACAATTACGTTCCTGGGATTCTCAACTGGGCCGAGATGCACGACGTCGGGGGTCTGATAGCGCCGCGACCGCTATTCGTGGAGTCCGGGGAGAGAGATAACATCTTCCCGATTCGCGCGAGCATCGAGAGCTTCAATGAGGTGCAAAAGATCTACAGCGTCTTTGGAGCACAGGATCAGGTCGAGCAGGAGGTCTTTCCAGACGAGCATCTCTTCTGGGGCAAGCGCGGCATCCCGTTCTTGGCGCGTCACCTGAACGTCTGAGGCGCGTTCCCCACGCGTGCTCCCTGAGTCGATCGATGCGCCGTCGCCGCCTGCGCTGTGGTCATTGGCTTGCTTGGTAGATCACTGTACCGTTGCGAATCGTGTATCGGACTGCAGCAAAGGCTCGAACGTTCTTGGAGGGATCCTCGCTGAGAACGGCGAGATCGGCGGCGAGACCGGTGGCAATGCGTCCGAGTCGCGCCGAATCTCCAAATCGCTTGGCTGGCACGACGGTGAGAGAGGAAAGGATCTGGGACGCGCTCATGCCAGCCTCGGCCATGAGCGCGTACTCATCGCTCGGATCGTAGTCATCCATGTAGCCCACATCGGTGCCGAACAACACCTCCCCGCCTGTACCAAGCCACGCTCGAAGCTGGTCGACGCCCATTCCGGCAAACCGCTCGAGATCCGAGATGCGGTCGTGGCGTAGCTCGTACCGCCACAGCTTCAGCGTGGGGATCACAGCAACTCCCGCCTTCTTCATTGCAGCCAGGGTCGCCTCGTCCCACGGGCCGGATTGGGGAGCGGTGTGCACCAAGATATCGGCTCCACCGCGCACGGCGGCAAGCAGGCCCTCGCGGTTGGAGGGATGAGCGAACACCGGCTTCTTTCGGCGGTGGGCTTCATCGGCGGCAGCTCGAATCGCGCTCTCGGGAAGGCTGACAATGGGCGGTGCCCACGTGGCGGCGTACAGTTTGATCCCGTCCGTGCCTGCGTCGAGATGCTTCCGCGCGGCCGCAAGCGCTTCCGCGGCGTCGGCGACCTCGGGCATGGTGACCCTCATCGACCCTGAGACGTCCAGGATCAGCTCTGGTGGGGCCCCGCCCTTCGGAAACAGAATTTCACCAGTCGAGCGAATGCGCGGCCCCGGTATGTCGCCGGACTCGATGCGGTCACGAAGGCGTCGCGTGTTCGCCCACATCGACCCGGTGTCGAACACGCTCGTAAAGCCATACCGTACGAGCATTGCCTGAAGCTGCTCCCTGAGCTCCGGCGCCGGGATCTCCGATGCGTCCGCCCACTTCCGCTCGATGAAGTGCACGTGGCTGTTCCAGAGCCCCGCGACGACCGTCAGGCCGGAGCAGTCGAGGATCTCGGTTCCCTTCGGGATCCGGACCAATGCGCGTGGGCCTACCGCCGCGATCTTGCCCCCTTGGGTCAGAACGACGCCGTCGCGTATCGGGTCCTCCGTCGGGCTGACGTAGATCGTGCCGCCAACGAGAGCGAGGCCTCGTTCTGGCATCGTATCGACCTGATTGGCGAGGGCGCCCTGGAAGGGCAGGAGAGACGCGATAAGAGCAGAGCTAAAAACCAGTCTGGTTCGCATGGGCCTCCTGATCGCGTCTTGGCGTCGCATGTCATATCTATACGAGCTCGTTCTGGAACGAGTTCTTGCGGGCCCGAAGCCCGCGGGCAACACCTATGCCTCGCCAGTGTTTGGCGCAGCGTCCGACAGTTGAGCAACTACGACGAGCCGGTCCGTGCTTCCGGCTCTGACGGTGCCATCGTATGCGCCGAAGTAGGCGACGGCAGCGAAACTGTGTCGTCCAAGAGCAGTGTGCTTGGAGGGACGACAAACGCCTAGGACTGAGCTTTGACAGGACCACAGCACGCGACGTGCCGTTCACATTCTTCAGGTCGTGCCGATGAAGGTCCTCAAATTGATTATCAATCCGCCGTACTTCCTCTTTCGTTCGTCCACCACGGCGTTCATCACTCTGAGACGCTGTTTGTCACCTTCGCGAGGCACGCCCGTTCCCAATCTTCATACTGTTAGTGATGGTTCCGATCCGCCAGGATGGACGCTCTGGAGGAGCGCACGGCTGGTGGTACCATGGACCCGCGCACCTTCCAGTGACGAGGTGAGGAGGACTAGCAACGCCGCCGACCGGGTCGACACTCCGGCTGCCTCGACGATATGCCCGTGCTCCGGTATCGACGGATGTCGCGCCGGGCACGGTGCGCCCCTCGACGGCAACCGCTTCGCGCCGGCTCGCATGGGCGCTCTCGGGGTTCGCGTTGTGGACTATCTTGGGGCTCTTCTTCGCGAGCCAGATCATCATCCTCCGAGGCGACGAGGTCACCTGGGTTCTGGCGCTTCGGATGGCGATGCCAAGGTGGTACGTGTGGGGTGCGCTCAGCCCGGGCATCGTCGTTGTCGACCGATGGCTTGGCGCGGACCGTTCGCTGGCGGCACGCCTTGCCCTGCACCTGCCGCTTGGCGTTGCCTGGACGTGCCTTGCACTGACCATTCGCCTCCTGATTCGCCCGCTGAACGGGATGCCGTGGCCCGAATCCTTGCTGGGCTTTGCGCTGGGGCGATTCTACTGGGACATTCTCATTTACGGCGTCATCGCCGGCGTCGCCGTCGCGCGTGACTACGCCACGAAGGCGAGAGACGAGGAGCGGCGCAGCCATCAATTGCAAATCGAGGCTGTCGAGCTGCAGCGTCACCTCACCGAGGCGCGTCTGCAGAGCCTGCGATCCCAGTTGCACCCGCACTTTCTGTTCAATGCCTTGAATACGATCAGCGCGCTGACCGAGAGCGATCCAAAGACGGCGCGTCGACTGATGGACCAACTGGGCCAGCTCCTGCGCAGCTCACTCCGCCACGCGTCGCAGCCGTTGGTGACTCTGGCCGAGGAGCTGACCTTTCTAGACGATTATCTCGCGATTGAATCGGTGCGGTTCGAAGACCGGATCACCATATCGGTCGACGCCGATGACGATGTGCTCGAGGCGCGTGTGCCGAGCTTTCTCCTCCAGCCGCTCGTGGAGAACGCCATCCGGCATGGGGTCGGACCTCGCCTGGCCGGCGGGCACATTGCCGTAACCGCGAGACGGGCGGGGGCGTTCTTGCGGCTGCGGGTCCGCGACGATGGCCTGGGGCTCTCGCCCGACTGGTTGCAGCGCCGGGACGCGGGCGTTGGGCTGCGGAACATTGCGGCAAGGCTGGAACAATTGTATCCACAGCGCCACAGATTTCTTGTGACACCAGGCGGATCCGGTGGAGTGGATGTGCAGCTCGATCTGCCCTGGCCTAGGTAGGGACGGGCCACCCCAGCGCGGCTGCCGCGCTGGGGACCCCGGCGCCTCGCCGAGGCGTCCGGCCGGCGCGTTCACGCCTTCGCGCTCCGCGCTACGGCGGACGAGTCGGCGATTGCGCCCTACCGGGTTCGAAGGCAGGCGCCCGGATGATGAACCCATGACGACTGTTCGCGCGCTCGTGGTCGACGACGAGAAACCTGCTCGGGATCGTCTTCGGCGTTTGCTGCAGAGGGACGCGCGAGTTCAGTTCGTTGGCTGCTCTGTTAGCGGCGCTGACGCCATCCGGGCAGTCGAGGAAGCGGCGCGCGCCGGGGAGCCCGTGCATCTGTTATTCCTCGATGTGCAGATGCCAGAGCTGGATGGCTTTGGCGTCATCTCCACGCTCGTCCATCGCTTGGAGAACCAGCAGGTGCCGGCTGTCGTATTCGTGACGGCCTACGATGAGTACGCCCTTCAAGCGTTCGACGCGCACGCCGTTGACTACCTTCTGAAGCCGTTCAGCGACGAGCGCTTCGAGGCATCGCTCGACCGGGCCCTCCGCCACGTGCGCGCAGGCCATGCGGAGGCGTTGCTGTCGCAGATGCAGGCGTTGCTCGAGACCATTGGACAGCCGCAGGAGCCCGACGGTGTGTCACCCTCGTCGGCGCATGGGAGCGCACCGCTCGATCGCATCGTGCTCAAAGGCGTTGGTCGCGTTCGCCTGCTGCCGGTTCAACAGATCACCTGGATTGAAGCCGCCGGCATGTACGTGAAGCTTCACACGCGCGACGGCGCTGCGCACTTGCATCGCAGTCTCCTGGGCCAGTTGGACGCGGTGCTCGACAAACAACGGTTCATACGCGTTCATCGATCGGCCATCGTCAACATCGATCTGATCGACGAGCTGCAGCCCGACGCCCACGGTGACTACATCGTGGTGCTGAAGGATCGCACGGAGATCCGCCTCGGTCGACGCTATCGGGCCAGACTGCAACATCGACTGGGCCAGGGGCTCTGATACTCACGGTTCATCCGCTCCCGCCACCGCTCATCAGCCGCCACCGGCGCTCATCACATTACAGGCCTGCTATACGCCGACTGCCGTTACGGTGTTTGCAAACGACGTGTCGCGAGCAATCGAGGCATGTCCTGTCGAATAGGAGGACGAGTGATGAAACTCTATTCATCCGTCGTAATGGTTTGCCTGGCTACGGCCGGGACTGCGTTCGCCCAGGCTGGCGGCGACCAGAAACAGCCGGCGGCCGACGCGCTTCGCCAGAGCTGGGACAACGTCAAGGCGATGGTCGCCGGCAGTGCCGAGCTCATGCCGGAGGATAAATACGCGTTCAAGCCCACTCCGGACGTTCGAAGCTTCGGCGGAATCATTGGCCATGTCGCCAACAGCAACTACATGTTTTGCTCCGCGGCTCGTGGTGACGAGAACCCGAACAAGGAGGACTTCGAGAAGACCACAGAGAAGGCTGCGCTCGTCGAAGCCGTAAAAGCGTCCATCGCGTACTGTGATGAAGCGTTCACCAAGGCCACCGACGCGTCGGTTGGCGAGCAGATCAAATTGTTCGGCCGCGACGCGGCCAGGATCAACGCACTCCTGATGACCGTCGCGCACGGCAGTCAGCACTACGGCAACCTGGTGACCTATCTGCGGATGAACGAGCTCGTGCCGCCCTCGTCTGCGGGGAGCCAATGATGTAACGGACGCCTCGGCGAGGCGTCCCTACCCGCGACCCGGCAGGACCCTTGGCGAGATGACGGCCGCCTCGGCGAGGCGGCCCTTCCTAGACGCTATTCCTGGCGCAGAGCAATCATCGGATCCACCGCGCTGGCCCGGCGAGCTGGCACGTAGCAGGCGACCACCGCGGCGGCGAGCAAGACGGTCCCAACAGCCAGCAGCACGGGCACACTGAGCGCGCTCGTACCGTAGAGCGTGCTTTGCATGGCACGACCGAGACCATACGCACCCAGAAGCCCCAACACCAAACCGCCTGCGGCGAGCGTCAGGCCTTCGCGGAGGATCTGGAGCCGCACGTGAAGTTGTCCGGCACCGAGCGCCATGCGGAGCCCGATCTCCGACGTCCGCTGCGTGACCGTGTAGGCCATGACCCCATAGATGCCGAGCGCCGCCAGCACCAGCGCCAGCGCTGCCAGTCCACCGTAGAGTGCCATGTTCAATCGATCGGACGCGAAGCTCGCACTCACGATCTCGTCCATCGTTGGGACGTCTGTCAGCGGCAGCTCCGGGTCGACGGCCTCAACCGCCGCCGCGACGCTTTGGCGCAACGCGTCGGGGTTGGTCGCCGAACGGACCGCCGCCATCGCCTGCGGCCATGGGCTCTGCGCGAACGGCACGTAGATCTGCGGCGCCTCGGGATCACCGAACCGCGCGACATTGCTCACATCCCGGAACACCCCCACGATGTGCCACTCGACGGGAGCACCCGGGACGCCAGGCACGAATCCAGGGGTTCCCGGGACGAGCTCGTCCATCGCCACACGTTGGCCCACGGGATCCCGGCCTTCCAGAAAGCGCTCGACGAAGCGCTCGTTGACCAGGGCCACGCGCTGCGTGCTCGGACCATCGCCCGCGGTCAACGCGCGCCCGCGCACGACACCGATCCCAAACGTTTCGAAGTACTCTGGCGTGACCATCTGGACGCCCGCGCTCGGCCGTAACGACGGCACGTCATCGGGCCGTCCGACAATGCTGAGCTCCGTAGAAAACCCGGTACCGAGCAGCGGAAGCCCGGGAGCGCTGACGCTGGCGTGGACGACGCCAGGAAGCGCCTGGAGCTGCTCGATCAGGTGCCGGTAGAAGCCGTCGATCTCAGCCGGCGAGGAAAGCCGCCCTTCGTTCACCGGCAACCCAAAGGTGAGGATGTGATCGGTGCGCACGCCAAGGTCGACCTGCGTGCGGTGCCAGAAGCTCAGGATCGTCAGTCCCGCGCCCGTGAGCAAGGTGACCGCCAGCGCGAACTCGACCACGACGAGTGTGTGACGCAGGCGCCGGCGACCGCTCCCGGTCGCGCTGCGCCCCGCCTGTTTCAGCGTGTCGTTGAAGTCCATGCGGCTTGCCTGCCAGGCCTGCGCCGCACCACACAGCAGGCCACACAGCATGGCTGCCAGGAGCGTGAACAGCAACACGGGCAGATTCAGTCGAGGATCCGCTTCGGCGGGCAGTGCGCCGGGTGGCAGCATCGCGAGAATGCCCTGGAGAATCCAGATGCTCGACAGCGCGCCCAACGTGCCGCCGGCCGTGGCCAGCACCAGGCTCTCGGTCAAGACGCGCCGGGCCAGACGTCCGCGCGTCGCCCCGAGCGCGGCGCGGATGGCGGTCTCGCGCTCGCGTGCCGCGCCGCGTGAGAGGAGCAGGTTCGCGACGTTGACGCACCCAATCAACACCACGAAGCTGACCGCCGCCAAAAGCAGCCACAAGTTCGTCACGGCGTCCGCGCTCAGGAAGTTGTTCTGGAGCGGCTCCACGCTCACCGTCCGGCCCGTGTTGGAGTCTGGGAACCGTTGCGCCACGTCCTCCGCAATGGCGTTCATCTCCTGTTGCGCCTGTGCGATGGTCACGCCTGGCGCGAGCCGCCCCACCATCAGCAATGGGCGGAACCGGCGGTTCGCGATCTGGTCCGGCGTCAACGAGAGCGGGATCCACACATCGGCCGGCAGACGATCGTTGACGCCAGGCCGCAGCACGCCGATGACCGTGTACGGCGTCCCATCCATGCGGATGTCACGCCCGATGATGTCAGGATCGGCGCCGAAGCGATCGCGCATCTGTTCACCCAAGATGCGGCGCTCCGCGCCGAGACCCGGCTGGTGCGCAACCCACTCCCGGCAAGCGGCGGTGTCGAGCCAGAGACCACGGCCGAAGTGCGCGCCTACGCGCCGGCGGCCTT
>WHTT01000039.1 GCA_009377605.1 Luteitalea sp. | reverse complement strand
GGCTCGTCGGCGATGCCGGACACCACGGTCAGCGCGATGGCCAACGGGAACAAACAGCAGCGCACGGCCCTAGCGTGAGTCATGTGCTCTCCAATCGTGCCGGCTTGCGCATGTTGTCGATGAGCGCCACGGCGCACGCGTCCGCGAACCGTGGATCGTTGATTGCGGCATCCACTTCGACCACAGGGATCTCGGGACGAAGATGCTTTCGTAGCTCGGTGAACAGCGCTGCATCGGCCGCTGCATCATGAAAGGGTTGACCCGCTTCGCCGATCACGCTGACGCCCTGGAGCGGGATCAAAACGGTAACCGGGCCGGTCGATAGATTGGCCTTCTCCGCCAGGATACGCCCGAGCTGCGTACACTCGGTAGCCGTGGTCCGCATCAGCGTGACCTGCGGATTGTGTTGGTAGAACGTCCGCCCGGAGAAGGTCTCGGGTATGGTCTCTGGAGGACCGAAGTTCACCATGTCCAGGCACCCCGGGCTGATGATCGCCGGGACGCCGTGCCGCGCGGCTGCCTCGAGCCGCGTTGGACCCGCCTTCAGCGCGCCGCCCACCAGCTCGTCGGCCCATTCGGTGGTTGTCACGTCGAGCACACCGTCCACGGTTCCAGACTCGATCAGCGACTCCATGGCCCGACCGCCCGCGCCGGTAGCATGAAAGACCAGCACTTCATAACCCTCGGCCTCCAGGCGGTGTCGCGCCCGCTCGACACACGCGGTCGTGTTACCGAACATACTGGCGACAACGAGTGGCTTCGCGTCCGTGGCCTCAGCACCGACCGCTTCCACCATTGCGCAGATCGCCACCGCCGCTCGACGGAAGATGCCGCGGGAGAAGCGGTTCAGCCCGGCGACATCGACGATGCTCGGAAACATCACGATGTCCTGGGCGCCGACGTAGGGGGCCACGTTTCCGCTGGCGACCGTGGACACCATGACCTTTGGCAGACCCAGCGGCAGCGCGCGCATCGCCGCCGTGGCGATGGCCGTGCCGCCGCTTCCACCGAGCGACAGCACACCGTCGATACGTCCCTCCCTTGCCAGACGCGCGACGAGCCCGGGCGCCGATCGCGCCATGGCCTCGACCATCGCACCGCGGTCGCCGCGGGCGCGCAGTGCGGCGAGATCGACACCACCCTCGGCCGCGACGGCGTCGGCGTCGACGTCAGCCTGGACCTGCGGTGGGCCCTGTCCCCCGACGTCCACCATCAACACGTCATGGCCGCGGGCCCGGATACAGTCGGCCACGTAAGCGTGCTCGACTCCTTTCGTGTCGAACGTTCCAAGAACCGCGATCGTGCTCATGAGCAGCCTACCTGCCTGTCCGTGCGTTCGGTACTGCGCCCTCATCTGCGGTCGTTCGCGGGCCGAGCGTGAGCGCGGCGAACTGACCAGCGCTTGACTTCGCCAGTCACCGACTGATACAAATCGTGACGTATTCTGCACATCCTATTGCGCAATACGCAACATGTGGAGGGCACGAGCCGCGCCCAGAGAGGTCGTGAACGATGAGACACAGGATGAATCGCCGGACCTTCACCAAGGCGCTGGGCGCTGCGCTTGGCGCGGCGAGCCTGCCGCTCTCGGGTACGGCGCAAGCGGGTAAGCTCCAGATCGGCTGCACGTCGCTCATCTGGGGTGCCGTCCCGCGCACGCCGGAAAATCTCGCTCCAGCCGTCGCGGACATGGACAGCCTCGGTTTTCACAAGTTCGAGACCTTCGCCGCCATCCTCGAGGACTGGGACAAGAAAGACACACTCCAAGCGCTCCTCGACAAGTACCGCATCCCGCTGGTCTCCGCGTACTCATCGGTCCAAGTGATCGATCCTTCCAAGCGAAAGGAGACGCTGGCGGACCTGGTCCAGCGAGGCAAGGTCCTCAAGAAATACGGCGGCCGTTTTGCCGTGCTCTCCGCCAACGGCGTCGAGCGACAGGGCTACAACTTCAAGGAGCACCGCCCAAACATCGTGTCCGCCCTGAACGAGTATGGACTGGCGATGAACGATATCGGGCTGGGAGCCGGCCTGCACCAGCACACGAACACCGCGATCGAGACGCGAGACGAGACATACGCCGTCATGGAGGCGGTCAACACCGATCACTTCAAGTTCGCGCCAGATGTGGGCCAGCTGCAAAAGGGCGGTGCCGATGCGGCCCAAGTCGTGAAGGACTTCCTCCCCATCACCGTCCACATGCATCTGAAGGACTACGTCGGCGGGGAACACTTTGCCGGCTACTGCCCATTGGGCCAGGGCAAGGTCGACCTGAAGGCGATTCTCGAGATGGTCGACGCCGCGAATCCCACTGCCAACATCATGGTGGAGCTGGACGGCTCGAAGAACGCGCCGTACACGCCGCGAGAGACCGCAGAGATCAGCAAGGCGTATCTGCAGAAGCTGGGATTCACGTTCCGCGCCTGAGGATATGAAGATCTACCTGCACTTGGCGTTGGTGGCCCTGCTGACCGCGGCGGGGCCACAAGGCGATCCGCCGGCAGACGAGCCCACTGTCGTTTCGGCGCGCCCGGGCGGTTCGAGGCAAACGCGCACGGCGGTCGACGACCTCCTGGGCTGGAGGGTCGGCATCGCCTCCACGGCCTTTCGCGATCTCACCTTCTTCGAGGCTGCCAGCAACGCGGACCTCCTGGGACTGGCGTTCATCGAGGGATTCAGCTCGCAACAGGTGAGCCCCGAGATCCCCAAGAAGCTGGACTATCACCTCTCCCCCACGGAGGTGGCGGCCATCAAGGAGAGGCTTGGAGAGCTGAACCTTCGAATGGTGGCCTACCACGTCGACGCCATCGGCGACGAAGAGGCAGGCCGCCAGCTCTTCGAGCTCGCGAAGAGCCTGGAGGTCGAGACGATCGTCGCAAGCTCCGACAGCGCATCGCTTTCCACGCTGGATGAGCTCGCGAACGAGCTCGACATCAACGTCGCGCTGGAGATTGGTGACCAGACATCGGACCATTCGGATCCAGAGCAGTTGGTGGCGGCGCTGGAGCGCCGGAGCGAGCGGATTGGCGTCAGCCTCGACGTCGACCGCTGGAGGCAGCAAGGTATCGAGCCGCTGGAGGCGCTATCTCTGATCGAGACGCGGTTGATGGCGCTGGAGCTGCGCGATCGGAGCGCTCGCGGCACGAATGGCCGCGATATGCCGCAGGACAACGGTGCGGCTATTGGGGAGCTCCTCCTTGCGATCAGTCGACGCCATCCGCCCGAGGCTCCCCGATGGCTGCCGGAGTGCGGCAACTGCGCCAGCCCACGCGCGGCGGTCACGCCGCTGTTCATCGGCCTCAACACCGCCGGGGCTGCGGATACGTTCCTGGAGCTGTCGGGAGCCGTCGAGCGCTTCGAGGCGCTGGTTCGCCCTGCGACGGGATATCGCGTGAACGAAATCTCGCGCAAGATGCCAATCACGCCGACCGATCGCGTGCCGCCGGAGGACCGGCGGAAGATCGCGGCGGCCTTGCCGCGCGAGGCGGCCGTGAAGCCGAAGAAGGCACGGAAGCTCCTGGTCATCGACCTCTGTCCCAGCGGCGGCTTCTATCATGAGAACATTGCCCACACGAACCTGGCGCTGGAGCTCATGGCCAAGAGCACGGGCGCGTATGAGCCGGTATTCGACAATGATCTGGACAATCTGAAGTACCCGACGATCACACAGTTCGATGCCGTATTCTTGAATAGCGTCGTGGGTCAGGTGTTCAGCGATCCTGACGTTCTCGATGGCCTCCTGCGGTTCGTCCGCGAAGGCGGGGGTGTCGCCGGGCTCCACGGCACGACGTACGCCTCGATGAACTTGCCGGAGTTCGGGGAGATGATGGGCGCCCAAGATGGTCCCCACCGCGTGGAGCCGGCAACACTGCGGATCGAGAGCCCGAGCCATCCGCTCAATGCAGGATTCGCCGGCAGGGAGACGTTCGAGTACACGGACGAATACTATCGTTTCCTTGCAGACGGGCCGTACTCTCGGGAGAAGCTGCGAGTGCTCTTGAGCCTTGACGTCGGTAGAACGGACATGCGGGGGGAGCGCCCTCTCTATCTCCGTCCTGACAACGATTACGGGCTCAGCTGGATAAAAGGCTACGGTAAGGGACGTGTGTTCAACTGCGCGCTGGGACACACGACGACGATGTTCATGACGCGGCCGCTGGCGGAGCACGTCTTGGCGGGGATCCAGTTCGTCCTGGGGGATCTCGAAGCCGACACGACGCCGAGCGCGAAGCTGGCCGGCAGACGGTAAGGAGGTCACTCTGAAGCTCGAAAGCAAAATTGCGCTTGTGACAGGGGCGGCTCGCGGCATAGGTCGTGGCATCGCCGAGGTCTTCGCCGCGGAAGGCGCCAATGTCGCGGTGAACGACGTCACCAACATGCCGCTGGCCGAGGAAGTGGCGGCAGGGATCCGTGCCGTGGGCCGCCGTGCTGTCACGTGTAGAGCCGACGTGGCGAACCGTTCGGACGTGGAGCCGATGATCGAGCGAGTCTGGAAGGAGCTCGGGCCGATCGACATCCTCGTGAACAACGCCGGGATCGAAACGATCGTCCCGTTCCTGGAGCTCACCGATGAGCAATGGACGCGGCTGGTGGACGTGAACTTGCGCGGCGCCTGGCTCTGCTCGCAGGTCTTCTGCCGACGCGCAATCGCGGAAGGCCGTACGGGCAGCATCGTTCACATCGGCTCGATTCAAGCCGGCAAGGTGCTGCCGGGACGCACGCACTACGCACCCACCAAGCTCGGTCTCGAAGCGCTGACGCGCAACATGTCGGCCGAGGTGACACCGCAGGGGATCCGGGTCAACTGCGTGCATCCCGGCCTCATCGACACGCCGATGACCGAGTGGGTCATGAAGAACCCGGAGCTGCTGCCGGGCGTGCTCGCGCAGATCTCGATCGGCCGCGCCGGCTCCCCGCGCGAGATCGGCACCGTCGCGGCGTTCCTCGCGTCCGACGAGGCGAGCTACCTCACCGGGCAGTCGGTCTACGTCGACGGCGGTTGGCAAGGCAAATGACGCATGACGTATTTGCGCTGGGTGAGTGAGCACACGGCAACGAAGTGGTGGCACGACTCCGCGGAAGCGGCAGAGCTCGACATCGGTCTGCAGCGCGGCGCGGTCGGTGTCACCACGAATCCAGTACTCTCGAGCGTCGCGTTGAAGAAGGACCGGCAGCTCTGGGGTGCCGCCATCGATCAGGTGCTCGGCCAGAAGCTGCCACCGGAGCAGAAGGCTGAGGCGCTGATGCGGATCACCGTCACTGAGGCCGCCGCGAGGCTGATGCCAGAGTTCGAGCGCCGCCAGGGGGAATCCGGCTTCGTCTGCGCGCAGGTGAACCCGTCGCGCGCGGGCAACCGCGAGTGCATGGGCCCCATGGCGAGACGTTTCCACGCCTGGGCGCCGAACATCGCGGTCAAGCTGCCGGCAACCGCTGCAGGTCTCGACGTGCTCGAGGACTGCATCGCGGAGGGCATCACGACCACGGCGACGGTCAGCTTCACCGTGCCACAGGTGATTGCCATCGCGGAGCGACATCGCGCCGGCATGGCACGCGCGACGCAGAACGGGATCACGCCTGGAAAGTGCTTCGCCGTGCTCATGATCGGCCGCTTGGACGACTACTTGCGCGAAGTTGCGCACGATTGCGGGGCCGCCGCGATCAGTGAGCCCGACATCCGCCAGGCCGGTCTGGCAGTCTCCAAGCGCGCGTACGCCATCTACAAGGACCGCGGCTATGAAGCGGTGCTGTTGGTGGCCGCGCTGCGCGGCGACTACCACCTGACGGAATTGGCCGGCGCCGACCTCGTGATGTCCATCCATCCGACGTATCAGGAGGTCTTCGTGTCGAACGACTTGCCGCGAGAGCCGCGAATCGACAACCCCGTACCGGAGGATGTTATCGAGCGGCTCCTGCAGCTGCCTGACTTCGTGCGCGCGTACGAGCCGAATGGCATGGCACCGGCGGCGTTCGTCACATTTGGCATCACCCAACGGACCCTCAGTCAGTTCACCGAGATCGGTTGGAAGCAGTTGGAGAGCTATCGGTAACCGTTCTTGGTTCTTGGTCCTTAGTGCTTGGTGCTTGGTGCGCCTTGGCCTACCCGAAGTATCGAAGCGTACTAAGCGCACCAAGGACCAAGGACCAGGAACCAAGAACCGACCATGGCCACACCAGTTGAATTACCCAAGCTTGGCAACACGGTCGACGAGTGCTTGGTGAGCAAGTGGATTAGACAGAAAGGCGACGTTGTCGCCACGGGGGACATCGTCGTCGAGATCGAGACGGACAAGGCAAACTTCGAGGTCACCGCTCCGGTCGACGGTACGGTGCTGGAGACCTTCTTCGAAGAGGGCTCGCTCGTCCCGGTCTTCACGAACCTCTTCGTCATTGGCGAGGACGGGGAGAGCGCTGTAGAGTTCCGACCACAGTCGGCCGGCTTGGCGCCTTCCGACGGGCCAGACACGCAGACTGGCGCGCCCTCGTCGGAGCCGCCGGCAGCATCGACGCTCTCTGTGTCGACCGCAGCTGTAACTCCAGCAGATCACATGGCCCCGCTCAGCCCCCGCGCGCGGCGTTTTGCCCAGGAGCACGACTTTCATCCATCGAACGTCGCTGGGTCCGGTCCGGGCGGAAGGGTGCTCGAGGAAGACCTGCGCCGCGCGTACTCCGCAACCGCCGTAACGCAGGCCTCCTCCCCGTCGGCCGTAGCGCAGGCCTCGAGGCGTGCCTCGACCGTATCGTCCCCACCGAAGAACCAGGCGCGGCGCGGCGTGCGCGACGCCATCGCCCGCCGCATGCGGGAGTCTCTCGCGTCCACGGCGCAGTACACGATGCACACGTCGGCGGACGCGGGCGGGCTCCTGACGCTGCGCGCCCGTATCAAGGCGTCAACCACCCTGCCGGATATTACGATCGGCGACCTGGTCACCTTCTGCACGATCAGGGCGCTCGTCGACGTGCCAGCCCTCAATCAGGAGCTCGTCGACGGCGAGCTCGTGGAGCACGCAGAGATACATATCGGCTTCGCGTGCGACACACCCAGGGGGCTGCTGGTTCCGGTGGTCCGGAACGCGCATACGTTGCCGATCAGCCGGTTGGCCCTCCAGATGAAGACGCTCACCGCGCAGGCGCTCGAGGGAACCATCAGGCCCGATGATCTGTCTGGCGGGACGTTCACGATTAGCAACCTGGGCAGCCTCGGAATCGAGTGGTTCACCCCGCTCATCAACCCGCCGCAGGTGGCAATTCTCGGCGTGGACGCCATTCAGCTCAAGCCAGTGCGGCGCGAGGGGAGAGTGGCGCTCATCGACGTCATCGGTCTGTCGCTCACCTGTGACCATCAGGTCATCGACGGTGCACCGGGCGCGAGGTTCTTGCAAGTTCTCAGGGACAAGGTCGAGAGTGTGGAAAAGGTAGGCAGGGACCTAGGGATCTAGGGGTCCAGGGATAAAAGGATCGCATGCCAAAGTCGCTCATCATCGAGCCGGAACGGGTCTTCGCCAGAGAGACCATCCAGCTCTCCGATATTCCAGTCAACGCCTACCAGGAGACAGCAGACGAAGATCTTGCGCGCTATGCTGCGGAAGACCTCGTATCCATCTGGCAGGACATGTGCGGGATTCGGGAGTTCGAGACGGCGCTCAACGAGATCAAGACGAAGGGAACCTACAAGGGCGTCTCCTACACCCATGCTGGACCAGCCCACCTCTCGATCGGTCAGGAGGCGGCTGCCGTCGGCATGGCCTTCTCGTTGACGCCCGACGACCACATCTTTGGCTCGCATCGCAGCCATGGAGAGATTCTGGCCAAAGCGTTCTCTGCAATCCGGCAGCTCGGCGACGATGATCTCTTGAGAATCATGGAGAGCTACCGGGAAGGCGCTCTGCTCCGTCCGGTCGAGAGGGGACACAACGGAACGCTCAAGGAGCTGGCGGTTCGCTTCTTCATCTACGGCGCGTACAGCGAGATCTTCGCGCGTGAGACCGGCTTCAACCGCGGGCTGGGCGGCTCCATGCACGCCTTCTTCGCACCGTTCGGCATCTATCCCAACAACGCCATCGTCGGCGGCTCCGGATCCATCGCGCCGGGCGCGGCTCTCTACAAGAGGGTGAATCGAAAACCTGGCGTCGTCGTGGCAAATATCGGCGACTCTTCCTTCGGCTGTGGCCCGGTCTGGGAAGGCATCACCTTCTCCGCGATGGACCAGTATCGCAATCTATGGGAAGCGTCGCTGGGCGGCGGCCTGCCGATCATCTTCAATTGCATCAACAACTTCTACGGAATGGGCGGTCAGCCGTTCGGTGAGACGATGGGCGTGCAATACATCGCGCGCATCGGCGCCGGCGTCAATCCAGACCAGATGCACGCGGAGCGGATCAATGGATACGATCCGCTCTCGGTGATCGACGCGTTCCGGCGCAAGAAGCAGGTGCTTCTCGAAGGCCGGGGCCCAGTGCTGTTGGACACGGTGACCTACCGGATCAGCGGCCACTCACCTTCTGATGCCTCGAGCTACCGCTCCAAGGAGGAGATCGAGCGCTGGCAGGAGGCGGACTCGCTGCGCGCCTTCCAGCACAAGCTGATCGCACACCAGGTCGTCGCACGGGAAACGCTCGACGCCGCCAGAGCATCCATCGAATCGGCTATCGGCGACACGTTCCGCCTGGCGGTCGACCTCGACACCAGCCCGCGCGTGACGGTGGGATCCGAGCTGGTCGGCTCCGTCATGTTCTCGAATGAGCGCGTCGACAAGCTCGATGACCGCGAGCCGGAGCTCCTGCAGGATCCCGCGGCCAATCCACGAGTGCAACAGATTCGAGGCAAGCTGCGCACGCCCACCGACGAGGGCAAGCCGGTCCCCAAGATGAAGGCGTACAACATCCGCGACGCCATCTTCGAGGCCATGCTCCACCGCTTCTCCATCGATCCGACGATGATTGCCTTCGGTGAGGAGAATCGTGATTGGGGCGGTGCGTTCGCCGTCTACCGCGGTCTGACCGAAGCGCTGCCTTACCATCGGCTCTTCAACACACCAATCTCCGAGGCGGCGATCGTCGGCGCGGCCGTTGGCTACGCGTTGTCCGGCGGCCGGGTGGTGGCAGAGCTCATGTACGCGGACTTCATGGGTCGTGCGGGCGACGAGATCTTCAACCAGCTCGCCAAGTGGCAGGCCATGTCCGCTGGCCAACTGAAGATGCCGGTGGTGCTACGCGTCTCCGTCGGGGCGAAGTACGGTGCGCAGCACTCGCAGGACTTCACCTCGCTCGTGCATCATATTCCCGGCCTGAAGGTCGTCTATCCGGTCACGCCCTACGACGCCAAGGGCATGATGAACGCCGCGCTTGCCGGCACCGATCCGGTTGTCTTCTTCGAAAGCCAGAAGCTCTACGACGTCGGTGAGAGGTTCGTCGACAGTGGAGTTCCGGAGGGTTACTACGAGATCGACCTTTCGGAGCCGTCCGTCAAGCGACCCGGTAAGGATTTGACGATTGTCACACTTGGACCAACACTCTATACGGCCGTCCAGACGGCTGACGAGCTCGAGGCGCGGTTCGGGAAATCTGCAGAAATCGTCGACCTACGAGCCGCCAATCCGCTGAACTACGCGCCGCTCATCGCGTCGGTTCGCAAGACCGGCAAGGTGCTCCTGGCGTGCGATGCCGTAGAGCGCGGCAGCGTGATGCAGACGGTTGCGGCCACGCTGACCCAACTCTGCTTCGATGACCTGGATGCTCCCCCCATCGTCATCGGCTCCAGGAACTGGATCACGCCCGCCGCTGAGCTCGAAGCCTTGTTCTTTCCCCAGGTGTCCTGGCTGCTCGATGCCATTCACGAGCGCGCTCTGCTACTGGAAGGGCACCAGCCCCCCACCAACCAGACGCTCAGCGAATTGGTCAGGCGCGCGAGACTCGGCGTGTAGCAGCGACCCGTTCCGGCGCCCGTTGCGCAGAGAACCCCGCATAGGGCTTCAAAGGAATAATCGACACATCGAGCATGCCGGCTTGAAATAGGGGCAGTGTGTTCAGCTTCTCCCGCACGTTTGCTTCACAGTCCGCTTCGATCAGGATGCACGCCCCCTCGACGTCGCAGCGATGCCAGATTTGGCGAATGAACCCTTGACCATAGAGGGCACGAGCCTGCTCGACCTCCTCGTCCATGCGCGCCGCGAACTCGGCGCCAGCGAAACTGTCGGTTTGACGGCGGGTTAAGGTCAAGAACTGCATGCTCTCTTGTCCTCCTCTGGGTCGGTCTCGAGTCCAATTCGACCGGCTGATATAGCGACTGACCCCATCATGCACAATTTATTGCGCCATACGCAACACCGTTCTGGTCGCGATTCCGCAAAAAAAAGAACCGGGTACCTTTTCGGGCGCGAAAAGGTACCCGGTTCCTTTTTCGTAGGGCGGGCGTTAGCCCCGCCTCAGACCGGTCAGGCGCACCCGCTGGTGGTGCCGCAATTGGCGCACTTGTAGCACGCACCGCCGCGGATCATGATTGAGCCGCACGACGGGCAGGGCGGTGCGTCCTCCTGGGACTGGATAGTGGCGTAGACGGCTCGGCCTACACCGTTCGTGGAGCTGCCGTTGGTGCTCCCGTTGCCTGCGCTGACGACGTGGAAAGCAGGCGCAGCAGCATCAGCCACGCGCTCCGCGGTGGGCGCCGGCGGATCTTGGCGCGTCGGTTCGACGCCGTTGACCCCCACGCGGAACCTCTCTTCGGGTGAGAGGAACTTGGCTGCGATCCACCGGAACACATAGTCCACGATTGACTTCGCGATCCGCACTTGAGGGTTCTTGGTCATGCCGGCCGGCTCGAAGCGGACATGGCTGAACTTGTCGACGAGCACCTGAAGTGGCACCCCGTACTGGAGGGCGTACGAAATGGCCTGCGCAAAGGCGTCGGCAAAGCCGGAAATGGTCGACCCCTCCTTCGCCATGACCAGGAAGATCTCGCCCGGCGTACCGTCCTCGTAGAGGCCAGCCGTGATGTAGCCTTCGTGGCCGGCAATATCGAACTTGTGGGTGATGGAGTGGCGCTCGTCGGGCAGCTTGCGGCGCACCGGCCGCGCCGCGGGAGCGCGCTCCTCGGCCGAGGTGTTCAGCGGCTGCGTCCGCTTGCTGCCGTCACGATAGATCGACACGGCCTTGCACCCCAGGCGCCATGCCTCGATGTACGCACGCTCGATCTCGTCGACCGTGGCTTCCTTCGGCACGTTGATCGTCTTGGAGATCGCACCGGAGATGAACGGCTGCGTCGCGCCAATCATCCGGATATGGCCGAGATACTGAATGGAGCGCTCTCCGTTGCGCGCCTTGAACGCGCAGTCGAACACGGCGATCTTGTCCTCGCTGAGGTGCGGCGCTCCCTCGATGGTCTCGCGCTCGTCGATGTAACCCACGATGTCCTTGATCTGCGACGTGGTGTGGCCGAGCCGCGCGAGCGCCATGGGCACGGTGGTGTTGACGATCTTCATCACCCCACCGCCGACGAGCTTCTTGTACTTGACGAGCGCGATGTCCGGCTCGACGCCGGTCGTGTCGCAATCCATCATGAAGCCAATGGTCCCGGTCGGCGCGAGCACCGTGGCTTGCGCGTTGCGAAATCCGAATTCCTCGCCGATCTGAATCGCCTCGTCCCACGACCGTGTGGCCGTGTCGAAGAGATCGGGCGGCACATGACACTGCTCGACATCGCCGAGCGCCGCGCGGTGCTTGTGCATGACCCTGAGAAAGGGCTCACGGTTCTTCTGATACCCGGTGAACGGCCCGCCGTGGTCACGTGCGATGCGCGCCGACTGCGCATAGGCTTCGCCGGTCATCAGCGCCGTAATTGCGGCCGCGTAGCCGCGGCCGACGTCGCTGTCGTACGGGAGGCCGCGCGCCATCAACAACGCGCCGAGGTTCGCGTAGCCCAAGCCAAGCGGTCGGTAGTCTTGACTGTTCCTCCCGATCGCCTTCGTCGGGTAGCTGGCATTGTCGACCAGGATCTCTTGCGCGGTAATGACGGTCCGCACTGCATGCCGAAAGCCGTCGACGTCCAGCTCTCCATCGCCGCCCACGAACTTCATCAGGTTCAGTGATGCGAGGTTGCACGCCGAATCATCGAGAAACATGTACTCCGAGCAGGGATTGCTCGCGTTGATGCGCGCTTCCGCTGGACAGGTATGCCACTCGTTGACCGTCGTATCGAACTGCATGCCCGGATCGCCGCACACCCACGTCGCGTCGGCAATCAGGTGCATGAGCTCACGCGCGCGATACGTATCCATGATCTCGCCGTCGGTCACGGCACGCGTCTGCCAGGAACCATTGTCCAGCACCGACCGCATGAAGTCGTCGGTCACTCGCACGCTGTTGTTCGAGTTCTGGAAGAAGACTGATGTGTACGCCGGGCCGGTGAACGACCCGTCGTAACCGGCGTCGATGAGCGCCCAGGCCTTCCTCTCTTCGTCGACCTTGCACGTGATGAAGTCCAGCACATCTGGATGATCGGCGTTCAGGATGACCATCTTCGCGGCGCGCCGCGTCTTGCCGCCAGACTTGATCACGCCGGCAAACGCGTCGAACCCTTTCATGAACGAGACGGGACCGGATGCGGTGCCGCCGCCCGCGAGCGGCTCGCGCGACGAGCGCAGGGGCGAGAGGTTGCTCCCCGTGCCGGAGCCATACTTGAACAACATCCCCTCGGTCCGCGCGAGCGTGAGGATGGAATCCATCGTGTCCTGGACCGAGTTGATGAAGCAGGCGGAACACTGCGGCTGTTTCTCGATGCCGACGTTGAACCAGACCGGACTGTTGAAAGCCGCCTTCTGATAGACGAGGAGATGCTTCAGCTCACCGCTGAACGCCTGCAGGTCTTCATCGGTGGCGAAATACTGCTGCTTTCGCCCCCATGCCGTAATCGTGTCGACGACACGGCCAATGAGCTGCTTGACGCTCCGCTCGCGCTCTGGTGTTCCCAGCAAGCCCCGAAAGTACTTCGAGGCAACAATGTTCGTGGCCTGTTGCGACCAGAATGCCGGCACCTCGACGTCGCGCTGTTCGAAGACGTGCTCGCCCTTCTCGTTCCCGATGATCGCGGTGCGCAGCTCCCACTCGATCTCCTTGAACGCGTCGCGCCGACCGCTGGTGAAACGGCGCTCGAAGGCGAGTCCTGGGACGACCGGCGCCTCCGGCGCCGGCGCGGCTTGCGTGCCCGGGACCTCGGCTTGCCGCCGGCGGCGCACGTCTCGATCGACATCGGCCTGCTGGACAGCCCCTTGTTCCATGGCCCCCTCCAACGCCCCGTTTTGTTCAGATTTCTTTCGGTAAGCCAATCGCCACCGAAGCCCGCCGTCGACGCTGGGAGGCACGCCGGAAGGCGACGGTCGAGTGTGCGATTCGGGAGACCACTATGGCGCCAGGTTACCTGGTTGTCAAGCGGGTATCTACCACATCTGGTGCTGAGGTGCGGTGTCGGCCCCAAGATCAGGGGTTTCTTGGAATCAGGAGTCGGGACTCAGGAATCAAGGGGGCAGGGGGACGAGGGGAACGGCCCGAGAGGGCCGTTCCCCTGGGGATTCATTCGGGGACTTATTCTGAGGGAGATACTTACGCTTCGCCGAGGCGAAGCGTGGGGACGCTACTAGCTATTGCAAGGTCGGTACCAAACCGAGCTGTGCGCTGAAATTGAAGAATCGAAGCCAAAATCAGCCAAAATTGCCTCAGCTGGTCTCGATGGACCTGCCTCGCCTCCAGACCGGGTGTGTGCAACGTATGCAGGCGCTACGTAGCTCTTACACACTACCGCTGGATCGCTCCGTCAGGCCGCGCGCCAGCTTCTCCGCCTTGTCGGCCTGGTCGCTCGCCAGGGACAGATTTCGGTTCGCCAGGGCAGTCTCCGCCTGACGGAGAAAGCTTTGCGCGTTCGTGTAGTCCTTCTTCGCGTTGTCGTTCAGCGTCGCGAAATTGAGGTTCTTGAGATGAGTGCCCGCCCGCCGCATGGTCTCCCGAATCTTGCGTTCCATCTCTTTGTCGTTCACGGTTTCGGGCGTACTGAGGATCGACTCGCCTTCAGGCTTGGTCTCGGTGGCAGCTTCCGTGGGGCCCGGCGGCGTCGCGGGCGGCTTGGCGGCCGCAGTGTTGCGCTCGCTTTTTGGCTGCGGCTTCCGTGTCGACGCCGTCTCTGTCGCCGGTGGGGCCTCGGTCGCGGTCACGTCGATCGTGTCGGTGGGGAGGCTCGCTTCCGGTTCTGGCGGGCCGGCGATGACCCGGGGAGGCACGTTGGGAACGCGCAGCGGCTCCGCAACGGGCGCCCGCGTCTCCGCCCGGCTGCGCGTCGCGCAACCGGCGCCGAGCAAGACGCCACCTCCGAGCAGGACACCGAGCGCACACGCGCGGAGGATTCTTGCAGGCATCAATGACCGCCTTGAGGAGGGACGCCCCGGCGAGCCCTCCCTACCTTGGTCCTCTGGTAGGGCGCGTTCGCCGAGCGCGCCGTGGTGCTAATTCTACGCGACGCGGCGTGGGGCCGGGACCTCGGCACGAGGCAGGCGCAACCGAAACGTCGCCCCTGAGCCTGGTACTGATTCTACTTCGATACTGCCATCGTGGAGATGCACGGTCCGATAGACCATCGACAAACCGAGCCCGCTGCCCTTGTCCTTGGTCGAAAAGTACAGATCGAACAGCTTCTCCATGTGCTCCGGGTCGATGCCAACACCCGTATCTGCCACTTCGACGACCACGAAGCGGGAGCCGTCGGCGCCGGCGGCAAAGCGCAGCACACCTCCGTGTGGCATGGCCTGGCACGCGTTCAACGCCAGGTTGAGAAATGCCTGCCGCAGCATGCTGCGGTCGCCGCTCACCTTTGGCACGCTGGGCTGACACTCGTTCACAATCGTCACGCCGGCTGCCTGCGCCTGAGGCGCCATCACCTCCCTCACCTCTTGGAGCAGTCCGTACACCTCGACCGGTTGGAGCAGGAGCTCCTCCGGCCGGCTGAACTTCAAGAAGCCCTGCACCACTTCGTCGAGCCGGCGGATCTCCGCGCCGATGATGGACGCATGCGGCATCACTGGCGGCGCGTCGATGGTGGGCGGCCCGGCGCCGCCGTCGCCGCTGGCGCGCAGCTTTTGTTTGAGGAGCTCGAGATGGATGGTCATCGCGTTCAGGGGATTCTTCACCTCGTGGGCGACCCCTGCGAGCAGCCGGTTGAGCGCCGCCAGCTTCCGTGAATAGCTCAGCGTGCTCTCGACGTGATGCAGATAGCTCAGGTTGCGCGCCACGACCATCACACCCATGGGCCGCCCCGTGGCCTCGCTCAGTGGGTGCGCCGTGACCGATTGTTCGACCGTGCCGTCTGGGGCAGACACATCGATCGCCAAGGGGCCAAGCGACTCGCCGGTCTCGAGCACGCGCGCCACGAGCCGTCGGTACGGGAAATCGTCACCGAGCGCTGCCCCTTCCGCGGTGTCGGCGAGGCCCGGCACGGTGCCGCGAAACGCCGTGTTGGCAAACACCAGCTCGCCGTTGGTGTTCAAGACGGCGACGGCATCCTCGAGCTGATCGACGGCAGACTCGACGCCCGTTGCGTGGCCCGCGAGCTTGGCACGGACCGCCGACAGCTCGGCGCTGAGGGTATTGAAGGAGCTGCCGAGATCAGCGAACTCATCGCCAGGCGGCAGATCGAGCTTGACCCCCTCCTCGCCCTTGCCCAACCGCGCGAGTCCTCCCTTGAGGATGTGGATCGGCCGGAGTATCCAGTTCGAAAGGACCAGCGACACGATCACCGCCACGATCAGAGCGGTGAGCGACGTCCAGAGCACCGGCATCAGCTGCTCCATGAGGTACTGCCAGATGAGCAACATGGAAATGCCGATGCGAATGACGACGAACGTCTCGCGCGTCGACCTGAGAATAATGGTTTGCTGAACCTCGAATGGGCGGTCCGAAAGCAGGGCACGAAGGCGGCTGAACACGCCACTTTGCAGGAGCTCATCGATGCTGGACTGCGGCTCCAGCACCTGACTTTCCAGGTTCCCCTCCCCCTCGGGGCTGTAAATAACGACGACGTTCTTCGCGTCGACAATGGCGGCGTAGCTGACGTTCCTCTCGTAGGCGCTGGTGGCGTCCAGGAGATCCCGCACCACCGGATCCGCGCGGAGCTGCGCGAGGGCCTGCTGGGGACTGCTCACCACCGCGATAACGCGCTGCAAGATGAACGAGGCGAGCATCTCGTTGCGCGCCTTGGCCTCTTCCAGGCTGACGCGCGCAAGTGTGACGAGATTGATCAGGCTCAAGATGCAGACCGCCACGCCCACCACGAACGTGACACCCAGCACCTGCTTCGTCTTGAGGCCGAGCCGCATACGCTTCACGGGTAGTTCGATCAGGAGTGGCAGGGCGCGGGGTGAGGGGATGATGGGGTGACCGGGTGACAAGGTGACCAACGGAGGAACGGGGTGCGGTCGCCCAAGTCACCGCCGCCCTTCACCCTTTCACCGTGTTACCTTGTGACCCCTTCACCCTGTCACTCTGTCACCCCCTCACCCTGTCACCCTTTCACCGCCTCACCCTACTTCTCCGCCTCACGCACCTTCAAGCGATTCAGCTTGTTGTGCAGCGTCTTCAAGCTGATACCGAGCGTCTCTGCCGCTCGAGTCTTGTTGAAGCCGGTGTGCTGCAACGTCAGCTTGATGAGCTCCGTCTCCGCCTCGTCGACCGACATCCCTGGTCGCAACGTCAGCGTCGTCTCATCGCGCGGCACCTCGCGCGTCTCGAGCATGGTCGGCGGAAGATGAGAGACCTCGATGAACTCCCCAGGGGCAAGGATCACGGCGCGCTCGATCACATTGCGCAGCTCCCGGATGTTTCCCGGCCACGGATAGCGCTCGAGCACGCGCATGGCGTCGGGGTGCACCGCAGAAACGGACTTCCCATTGCGCGTATTGAACTCTCCGAGAAACGCCTGCACCAGAAGCGGGATGTCCTCATGGCGCTCGCGGAGCGACGGAAGCTCGATTGAGAACACATTGAGGCGATAGTACAGATCCTCGCGCAGCTTTCCCTTCTGCACGGCGTCGGTCGGGTTCGTATTGGTCGCCGCAATGATCCGCACATCCACCGCTTGCTCTCGCTGCCCGCCGATACGCCGAAAGGTTCGTTCCTGCAACACCCGCAGCAGCTTCACCTGCGTCGAGGGCACCATCTCGGCGATCTCGTCGAGAAGGAGCGTGCCGCGATGCGCGAGCTCGAAGCAGCCTTGGCGCCGGTCCACGGCGCCGGTGAACGCCCCCTTCTCGTGACCGAAGATCTCACTCTCGAGCAATGTCTCCGGAATCGCCGCGCAGTTGATCGCGACAAATGGCTGCTGCGCGCGCTGGCTCAGCTGATGAATGGTCTGGGCGACGAGCTCCTTGCCAGTGCCCGACTCGCCCCAGATGAGCACGGAAGCGGCCGTGGGCGCCGCCTGCTCGATCACGCGATACAGCCTGCGGATCGCCGGCGTGTTGCCCACGATGCGGCCGAAGCTGCCCTGATCCCGAAGCTGACGACGGAGCTGCTTGACCTCGCGCAGCGTCTGGTGCCGCTCGACCACCTTGTTCAGCAGAATCTGCAACCGCTGCGGGTCGACCGGCTTCGTGAGGTAATCGTAGGCGCCGTCCTTGATAGAATCCACGGCGGTCTCTACGGTCCCCTGTGCCGTCAAGATAATGACGCTGATGTCCCGAAGCTGGTCTTGCAAGGCCCGCAACAGGCCGAGGCCATCGAGGCGGGGCATCACCAGGTCGGTGACGATGATGCCGGGCCGAAAAGTCGTCACCTTGTGGAGGGCCTCCTCGCCGTCAATCGCACCCTCGGTGACGTAGCCCCAGGCTGTGATGAGCTCTGTCAGTCCAGTCAGCGCCGCTCGGTCATCTTCTACGACCAGGACGCGCTCACCACCGCCGCCTGTCGTTGCTGCCAGCTCCGACATCGCCAACCCTTCAGTTTCCTGGGAACCCACCGCAGAGACCTCCTGTAGGTAAACCTGAAGTTTAACACTTGTGTTAGAGTCGCAACCATCGTGACCGCTCGTGTCTTCCGATAACTTTCCCGCGATTCCGAACCGCGCGGAACCTCCTCCGGACCAATCCAACACCGCGGAATGGCCCGACGGGGCCGCGGCCCGAGCAGCGACTCCGCGACCGCGCGTGCCAGCGCGCGATCGCTGGCTGTCGTTCTGCGAGGTGCTGCTGTGCTCAGGCTATCCGACACAGTTGTTGTTGGCATTCGCGCTCCTCGCCTTTGGCATTACGGCTGGCGATGGTCGCGGCGCCATTCGCCTCGATTTCGTCGTTCTCCTGTCGCTCGCAGATGCCGCCCTGGTGATCGGTCTCGTCTGGACGTTCCTGCGACTCCGCGGCGAACGACCCGCGAGCGTGCTGTTGGGCAACCGCCGCACGCTCCGCGAAGCGCTGCTCGGCGTCAGCCTCGTGCCCGTCCTGCTGGGAATGGCCGGCATCGTGGGGCTGATCGTTCAGCGGTATCTGCCGCGGTTGCACAACGTCCCCACGAACCCGTTCGAGGCCCTGCTCGAATCCGCTGGCAGCGCCGCGCTGTTCGCCATGGTGGCGATCGTCGCCGGTGGGCTCCGTGAGGAAATCCAGCGAGCCTTCGTGCTCCACCGCTTCGAGCAGCACCTGGGCGGCGCCCGGCTCGGCCTGGCTATCTTCAGCCTCGCCTTTGGCCTCGGGCACCTCCTTCAAGGGTATGACGCCGCGCTGCTGACAGGGTTGTTCGGCCTCCTGTGGGGCGTCGTGTACCTATGGCGCCGGAGCATTGTCGCTCCGGTCGTGTCGCACGCGATCTTCAATACCGTAGAGGTAGTCTTTCACGTCATGGATCTGGCATGATGGGCGCCGTGCCCCAAGAACGTGAATGGCGTGAAGCAAGCGACATGCGCGTGTCGGTGGTCAATCTCGCGCTCGTGTTGTTGTGCGCGCTGCTCCTGCGACTGTGGTCGCTCGGTCATGGCTTACCCGGCACGCTTCTCGACGACGAGCGCGTCGTTCTGTCACGCGTCATCGTCGCGCTCCAGAGCAATCTCTGGCACCCGAGCAGTCTCGATCCGTCGCCGCTGCTCTCGTATCTCCTGGTTCCCGTCGCGGTGGCCAGGTTCCTGGCTGGTGTTGCCGGCGGAACGTTCACGTCGGTCGGTGAGCTGACGCCCGAGGCGCTCGCGTTCTGGGGCCGCCTGACGGTTGCCCTCTGCGGCACGGCAACGGTCTGGATTGTGTTCCAGATCGGGCTTCGATGGGGTGCGCGGCACGCGCTGCTCGGCGCGGGCCTGATGACGGTGATGCCCTCTCACGTGCGCGCGTCCCACTTTCTCACGCCCGATGTGCCGGCGGTCTTCTTGCTGGCCCTCGGCTTCCTGCTCTCGATCCGCGCCGCGGAACGCCCCACGTGGCGGGCATTTGCTTTGGCGGGCGGCGCGACTGGGCTCGCCGCGGCGATGAGTCCCGTCGCAGCGCTGGCGGTCGCCTTACCGCTGACGGCGGCCTGGATGACGCTCACCGCGGTCCCTTCGCGACGCGTCTGCGGCATAGCCGCACTGGGCGGCGCACTCGTGCTCTACGTTGCGAGCTGCCCCTTCGTCCTGCTCGACCTGCCCTGGTTCTTGAACGACGTTGCGCGCCGCGCGACCGAGCGCGCCGCGACGGATCCACCGGCTGCGTGGTGGGTGCCGGTCGGGCACCTCACCGGCGAGCTGGGCTGGCCGGCCATGCTGCTCATGATTGGCGGCATGGCCCTCGGCATCGTGCGCGCGGTGAAGGGCCCCGGTCGCACGCGCTGGACCTTGGCAACGGGGTTCCCCATTGTCGCGGTTCTTGCCGGCTGCAGCGTGTCGCTAGTCGACGCGCGTGTGCTGACGCTGCTACCGGCGACCTGCCTGCTGGCCGCCATTGCCGTCGTGTCTGGCGTCAGCCAGCTCCGCCGGTTCGAGATTGCGCGGGCCCCGCGGACGGCGCTGATTGCCGCTCTCACCGTTGTCGCGGTGCTGCCGCCGCTTCTGAGCGCTCTCCACGTTGCCCGCACACTGGCCCGAACGCCGGTCGTAGTCCGAGGTTCGAGGTGAGAGTCGTGAGCTCTGAACCTCCACGTCCCCCAACATGACACCCAACGGGCGCGCCTGTAGCTCTAGTGGCCAGGTCGGTGTGACCTCAATCCGGAAGTAGTGGGGCCGGCCCAGATCGGAGGGTGGAACAACGTAGTGAAGAGACCGCCATCCATCAGCGGTCACAACGGAGTCATGAAGGAGGCGCCCGTCGAAGCGCGCTCGAATGCGCTGCGCGATCGGCGCGAGCTTACGTATTCTGATGGTGACTCGGCGCGCGTCGGCGCGAACGGGAACCATGGCCGCGCCGCTGGTCCAGCGAAACGGCACGCCGTGAGGATCTCGCTCGAGACCGTACAGGCCAAACGCCACGTCCATGACGTCGATACGTCGACTCGCGAGCGCTGCCCGAGCGGTGGTCATCAGCAGCACGGCGAGCACGACGAGGCGCATGACGCGGCGAAGCGAGCGCCGCCAGCCGTGCGTCGCCCAACCGGTGCCGCTCTGGACGCGGCCGGCCGCGGCGAGCGCACCCATCGCCGCAAACATGACCACGTCCTCGCGCAGCACAGTGCGGTCACCGGTGACCATCGTGAGCCCGTACGCCGCCAACCCCGTCGCCAGGCCCAGCGACGGCCACGTAGCCGAGGTCCGTGCGACGAGCAACGCCGGATCGAACGCGCTCCGGTAGACGGCAAAGAGCAGCACCAACCAAGCCGCAAGGCCGGCAGGTCCAAGCTCCGCAGTAATCGAGAGAAAGGTATTGTGCGCGCTCAGGGTCGTGCCGGGCGAGAACCTGTCGGCTGGGGTCAGATAGCGCGGAAACTGCTCGAACAACTGGCCAGGGCCCACGCCGTACACAGGGTGGTCCGCAATCATGCGGCCAACGATGCCCCAGATGGCCAAACGCCCCTTTGCAATGTTGTCCGCCGGTTGGCGCAGATTGAACGTGTAGAGCCAGGTGCGCACATAGGAGGTCTGTTCGTCGTGCCGTATGTCGAGCGTAGTGCCCACGACAACCGCCGTACCAAGGAGCAGCCCGAGCGCCACGGCCGCGGCCGTCGCCGCTCGCCTGGTATAACGTCGCACGCCGGCGAACGCATCGACGCGGTCGAGATCGCGCCTCAACGCGCCAACCACCAGCAGAGCGAGGCCGGCAATCGCGGCGAGCAGACCCATGCGGCCGGCCGTCATCACGAGCGCCAGCACCACCGTCGTGAATATCACCAGCCAGAGCATGCGGCGCCAGCCGGTCGTGCCACCCGCGAGCCCTGCAATGACCGACGCGAGCAGGGCGAAGTACGCGGCGAGGGCGTTGGGATCCGTGTAGGTGGCGTTGACACGGACGATTCCCGGATCGAAGAAGCGCCAGAGCGGGCTCAAGCCAACCAGCGTCTGTGACTGGACGATACCTACACCTGCGACAACGGCCGCCGTCACGGCCGCCGCGGCGAGCAGCGGCCGCCGCGCCTCGGCCGTGGTGAGCTTCACCACCATCGCCGCGACGAGCAGACCGTCGAGCAGCACCGTGCAGCTCACCACGCCCCCAAACGACAGCGATGGCGTCGGCTCGAAGACGTAGCGTGCTGCCTTTAGCTGGACCTCCAACCACCACGCGTCGAGCGACCCTCCCGCAAGCAGGTAGCCCAGGTGTGGTCCCGCGAGCGTCGACAGCGCGACGATGACCACGAGTGCCCATGACGCCGTGACTGGATCTCGTGGCGATGCCACACGCCCGATCACAACGCGCGCGAGAAACGGCAGCGCCTGACTCATGATCGTGAGGTGCACGAGACCGGCCGGAATCGCAGGCCAGGTCACCGGCAGGATTGGCGAGAGCGGCGTCGCGACAACGAGGATGGCGGGCGACCAAGACGGCCGGAGCACGCCGATCGCCACGAGCCCCAGCCACGCGAGCTTGAACCACCAGGCGACCGCAGGGGTCAGAAGCGCCGCCTGAACAGGGAACGCGACCAGAAAGGCAAGCACGATGGCCGCAATGACCCGAGACATAATCAGGATTCAGGAATCGGGAATCAGGGGTCAGGAGTCAGGAATCCCGATTCCTGAACCCTGTTTCCTGATTTCTACTCGTCGGCGCAGGCTCGCGACCCAGTCGTCAATGGCTTCGGATCGCTCATCGGCGGCGGTCGCCCCAAAACGCTGCTCGAGGTACGACTCGATGCGCACCTCGTCGCGTATCACTGCGCGCAGCTGGTCGACCGTCAAGCCCGTCGAGCGGACAGCCTCTTCGAAGGCGCTGGGGCGCGACAGACGCTGGCGCACGGCCGCCAGTCGCTGGTCGATGATTTCGGCCGGCGTTTCGGCGGTGGCGAAACGCTCCACCTCGATTCGCATCAGCTCACGATCAATCAAGTGCTCGACCACGGCGGCCGTGTCTTCCGTCTCCGGCACCAGGCCCAGCAGCCGTGCCGCGCGCACGTCCGAGAGCGCGATCGGGTGGCCGGCAACAGTCGCGAACAGGCGGTCGAGAATCGTGACCGGCTGGCGCGATGACGTTCGTGCTCCAGCGGCCAGCATGCCAGCCTCTACTACCCCGACCGTGGCACTCGCTGTGGCGAAGCCTAGACAGACGATGGCGCATGCTCGCGTCAGGGCCGGCGTCATGTGTCTTCCACCATCGTTCTTCCTCAAAACGCCTGCCCAATACTGACGTGCCACGCGGAGCGGTCTTCACGCTCGCCGCTGACGAATGTCTGACGATCCAGCTTGAAGCCCCAGTCGACCCTCACGGGACCGATGGGCGACCTGTAGCGCAGGCCGAACCCGATGCTCCCTCGGATCTCGTCCAGCGCGAGCTCTGCAGCTCGCCGGAACACGTTACCCGCATCGGTGAACAGCACGCCGCCGAGCGACCGCCACAGGGGAAACCTGAGCTCCGCATTGAGCACGACGAGCGCGTTCCCGCCCGTCGGAAAACCGTTGCGGTCGAGCGTGTTCGGGGCGCCGAGCCGATCGAGCGTGAAGCCGCGCACCGTGGTATCGCCACCAGCGAAGAAGCGCTCGCTGATCGGGACATCACGCACTTCCTCCTGCACCGGAGTGCCGTCCGAGCCGATGATCGCGTTGCCCTGTTCGTCGGTCACCGGCACGGGACGCGCCAGCCCCTCCGCCAGACCGAGCCGCGCGCCGAGCGCCACGACCGTGCGCTCCATCTGTGGCATCCGACGATAGACGAAGCCCTGCCAGAACCCCTTCACGAAGCCGACCTCCGACCCGATTGCGCGCGCGGAGAGCTCGCCATCCATGCTGATGAGGGTACCCGCGCTCGGATCGAGGGGATCGTTGCGCGTGTCGTTGATCACCGAAAAGGCCAGCGTCGACAACCGCACCTGTGGGAACAACCGATCGACCGTGATTTGGTCCTCCGGCGCGACCCGCACGTCGAACAGCTCCGTGCGACCGAAGCCATACCGGCCGATGACGGTGAGCCGTCGCGTCAGCGCCCGGGACACATCAACCCGTATGCCACCGCGTCGGAAGTTGAAGCTCGATCGAATCGCCTGCTCCCCAAAAGCCAGCACATTGACGTCCGCGCCCAGATCGAGCATCCGCGGCTCCCGGTACGTGCCCACCACGCGGTACTCATTGAACGCCAGCCCGCTGCCGTCACGCTCCGGATCCTCCGGCGCTTCCCGCGGTCTGAGGCTCGCGCGCATGAACAGGTTCACCGCCCGATTCTTGCCCCAGAGGTTGCGCCGGCCGATCTCGAAGAAGCCTCGCCCGGCAAACTCGAGCCGCGTGCCGACACCGCCATCGGTGTCGGCCACTCGCCGCAGCCGCTCACCCGCCTCGATACCGACGCCGTATCCAACCGTTGTGGCTGGCGCCTCCTCGACGGCGACGATCACGTCCCGGCGCATGCGGCCGACATCCCCTGCGTCCGTGATGCGGACGCTACGAAACAGGCCCAGCGCCGACAGCCGCCGCTGACTCTCCGCGACGTCCGCGAAGCCAAGCGGCCCGCCCGGCTCGAGCGTCACCTCTCGCACGATCGTCTCGGCGTCCGTTCGCGTGTTGCCCACGACCAAGATGCGATCGACCAGGGTCTGCGGCCCCTCATCCAGGCGGTAGGTCACATCGATATCCGTCGTCGTCGGAACGCGGGTGAACACCGCCTCGACCCGCGCCTGCCGAAAGCCGCGATCCAGATAGAGCCGTTGGAGCGCGTCGCGGTCGGCACCCGCACGCGCCACCGATAGCGGCGCCCCCGCCTTCGTCGTCAGTACCTTGCGGAGCTCCGCCTCGGAAAGGCCGTGCGCGCCGGTGATCGCCACACGGCCAACCATCGTCTGCGGCCCTTCGCTCACGACGAAGCGAACGGCCACTGCGCCCGGCGCGTTCGCCGCCGCGTTATCCGGCGTTAGATCATCGACCCGCGCTTCGACCTCCGCCGCAGCAAGACCGCGCCGATGATACTGCGCGAGGAGCGCCCGCGTCGCCCGGTCGACCTCCGAGGCGACGAAGGGCTCTCCCTCCGGCAGCGTGACGAGTGGGCGCAGCTCCGCCTCCGGCACCATGGCGCCCCCTTCGAACGTCACGCGTCGCGTGACGTACGCACGTCCGCGTCGTATCGTGAAGACGATGTCGAGAGTGTCACCGCGACGCGTCCGTTGGTAGCTCACCTCGGCGCGCCAGTACCCGCGACTCCGGAGATATTCCTCGATGCGGCGCTTCGAATCCTCGAGCAAGTCCTCGTCGGCTGCGCCCTCACGTTCGAGTGGCACCAGATCGCGCTCCGCGTCACCCGGCAGCGGATCCCCGGCAAAGCGCAACGTGACGAGCGGCCCCGGTGCCACCTGGATTGACACGTCAATCGTCGACTGATCGCTCCCTTGACTTGTCAAGAGAGAGATCGTTGCTTCGTAGTAGCGACGACGCCGCAGCTCGGCGGTGTAGTCGTCAATCCGTTGGTCGACGTCTGGTCGGTCCACGTACTGTCCGCGACCCAAGCGGAGATCTCGCAGCAATTGCGGCACCGGGACGAGCGGGTCGCCCTCGACGATGATCTCACCCACCCGCGCGCGTACGCCTGCATCAATGTTGAAGACGAGCACGAGCTCATCCTCGTCACGCGTGGCCTGGACAGCGGTGTCGATCGATGGCCGGAGGAAGCCGTGATCGGCATAGGCGGCCCGCAGCGCCGCGACTGCTTCTGCCATGCGCCCAGCAGGCGGAGACGAGCCGAGACGATCGACGATGGCACTCTGCAGCGTCCGTTCCGGTAGACCGAGTGTGCCGGCGAAGCGGAGCGTGGTGATCGCCCGAATCGGAACGAGGACATAGGTCAGCCGCACGCCGCGGCCGTCCGGCTCGGCCGCGATGCGGACGTCCTCGAAGCGTCCGAGGTGGACGAGATGGAACAGGGATTGACGAACGGCATCGAGGGCGAGCGGTTGTCCCGGCGCTGTGAGCACGAGCGCCCGCACTTGCGGCTCGTCCACTTCCTCGCCGTCACGCTCGATGCGGACGCTCGTGATCGGCTTCCCGACGAGCTCTGCGATCGCCTCGTCTCGATCGTCCTGGTGCGCATGAGCGACCGAGACGAGGAGCACAAACGTGAAGAGAAGGGTCAGGCACGCGCGGCCCCGTCGCGTGGCACGAGCGCTCGACACCACGCACCCGGCAGGTCGCGCGGGGCCTACAGGCCTCGCGCTCGACAGCGAGCCCCCATCAAAACACATGCCTTACGCGGACATCGAGCGCGTACGTCTCGTCTTCGTTCTGCGAAAGGACCCACGACAGCCGGTCGCTGTGGTTGTACTCGAGCAGGATGAGCTGATCGCGACGCGAGGAGGTCAGCAAGCGTCCGTAGGTCAGGTACACGCGATCCGAGAAGCGCTTGCCAATCGTGAGACGCGCGCCCGGGTCGAGACGTGCAGCGGTCTCGGCTGAGATATCACCGAGCGCCGGCGTGATCTGCACCGTATCGACGCCGAGCGCGATCTCGGCGGCCCGTCCCACCTCTGATGAGACCGGGTTGGCGAGCATCCGGAGCGCCCGCGTCGCGATGAGATCGCGCTCGGCCTGGTTGGGCTCGCGCAGGGCGCGCAGCTCCGCGTCCTGCGGGTCAGCGGTCTCGCCGAACAGCAGCCCCAGGATGTCGACCTCGGCGAGCGGTGGATCCGAGCTCAGATCGAAGACGAACCGATCAGGTGTTCCGGACGCCCGTAACGTGACGCGATAGACCTGGCCGGGGACTTGAGCGCGCGTCTCCGCCTCCACGTCGAAGAACGGCTCGATCCTGGTCGGGTTCGAGAAGTTCACCACGCCACGCGTCACCTCGTACCGCTTGCCCTCGGCGAAGATCTCCCCGCGCACGATTTCGCCGTGACCGAAGAGCTGCGGCTCGTCGTAGGTGCCGCGCAGTGTGAGGTCCGTGTTTGCCGTGAGACGCATGTCGCGGTCGTCGACACGAATGGTGCCCGGCGCTTCGACGCGCACGTCGAGCTGGAGCGGAATGCCCTTCTCGGGACTTGACGTCGTCGTCGTTGTCGGCGGCGGCTGTGGTGGCCCAACGGCGGTGAGGCCGAACAGGCCCGAGCCGGCCGTGTCCAGTCCCTGCACGAACACCGCATCGCGCACCCTGACACGGCCAGACAGGGTGGGCGCGCTCGCGGCCCCTCGCAGCGCGAGCTCTGCATCGACCGTCGAGCGGAAGCTCGAGGGAAACCGGACGCGCATATTGGTCCCCGAGGCTGTCAGGCCGTACTCGGCCAACGCGAAATGCTCGACGCCAATGTGCCCGTCGAAGCGCACGGTTCCGCCGCCAATCCGTCCTGTCAGGCTGTCGACGCGCACCCCGGAGCTATCGAACGCCACACGGCCGTTGAGCTGCTCCACGCTGTGCGGCAGCGCGAAGTGGCGAACCCGCGCGTCGGCCAGAATGGCGCCTCCGACGATCTCGGGACGATGGAGCGAGCCGCGAATGGTGGCCTGCACCTCTGCGGCGCCGGAGCTGCGCACATTGCGCACGAAGCCCGGCAAGATGCTCAGATTCGCATCGCCGAGCAGGCCCAGGCTCAGCCGCCGCCCGTCGAGACCGACCTCGCCGGCAACCTCGATCGCTGTGCCCTCGCCCACCAAGCGCAACCGATCCACCTTCACCTCCTGCTGGCCGAGAGAGAAGCGCAGCAGGCCGTCGTTCCGGATGCGATAGTCGAGCACGTCGAGATTGAAGCGCTCGATGCGCGCTTCGCCACGCAGGTCGGGGAGATGCGCGAGCGCACCGACGAGCCGGATGGTGCCGCTCGCCACCGCGTGAGCATCACGCGACAGGCTCGGGAACAACAGCCGTGCGTATGGTTCGACGGACGTGTCGTTGAAGCGGAACGACAGGTCAGCGTCGGCGCGATCGGTCAGCGCAATGCGGCCCGTGCCAGACAGCGCAAGGCGCGTGGAGGCCACCTCGAGCTGCGTGATCGAAAGGGTCTCATCATCGACCGAGAACTGGCCGCGCACCTGGCCCACCGCCTCATCGCCCACGTACAGATCGTCGACGCTGCCACGCACGAGATAACGCGGCGATGCGAATGTGCCGCTGCCGGATGCTGTGAACCGGAGCTGACCCGTGAGCGACACTCGCGGCATCTGCAGCCGCGTGAGACCTTCGATAGGAAGCTGTCTTCCGTCTGCGCTGAACGAGTACGTGCCGTTCCACCCGACATAAGCGGCGCCGGTCATCCGACCTGTCGACTTCTGCAGCGTCACAGCGTCGAGGCGCACGCCCTTGCCCTCGAACCGCAGGTTTGCAGAGGCGACGTCGAACGGCTCACGCCAGGCAGCGCCGCGCTCGATCTCGATGCGACCGTCGCCGAACGGCGCCCCGTAGCGACCGTAGAGATGCAGATCACCGGAAAGGTGGCCGTCGAGCGAATAGTCGTCGACACCAAACGCGTGGCGGAGATCGGCGATTGGGCGTTGATCGATGCGCAAACGAGCGTTGATCTCATCGCCGCCATTCACCGGCCGGGAGCCGAGCGCGAAACGGCCGTCGACATCGATCGTCGAACGGTTGTTCCGGACACGGCCGCGCTTCACCGTGGCATAGCCTTCGTCTACGATCACGTCCCCGGTCGCCTGTCCCCACAACACATCCCACGCTCGCATGCCGGAAGCTGCGAACCGGCCTTCGATGCGCGGTTGCCCGATGGCGCCGGTGAGCACGCCGTCGAACTGGCCGCGCCCGCCAATCTCGATGGCCTGCGTCGGCCGGCCCGCAGCCGTCATGATGCCCGCGAGCAAGCGATCGCTCTCCTGCCAATCACCGCTCGTCACGTGAAACGGAATCGTCGATTTGGCACCCCACGCCGTACGGCCGGCAAAGGTGACGTAGGTATCTGGCGTGGCAAGCTCGCCCCGCTCGAAGCTCACCCACTCAGGGTCATACCGATACGCGAGCGCACCAGCCAACGCGACCTGCTCCAACGGCGCGTCGGCCCGACTTCGACGTCCGGCGGACGGGCGCGACCGCTCGGACGCCACGCGCGAAGCCAGGGCACGCCCCTGCACCAAGACCCCCTCCGGCGGCACGACCTGAATTCGGCCGCCTCCGCGACGCTCGCTGAACCGCCCCAATGGGTACTCGAGCACGTTCTCCCCGCTTGCACGACCCGCCAGGCGGAGCCCGTGCAGCTCGACGAGATCCGTGTACTCCGCAAGATCGATATCTCGATAGGCGGCCTCGAAACGTGTCGATCGCGGTCCGTCGGCCTGCCTGCGAATCACGTAATCGAACCGCGCTCGTCCGCCCAGAACCGCTGACGATACATTCGTCACCTGAAAGCGGTCAGGCGTCCAGGTGAGCGCCCCGTCGAGATTGCCAAAGTGGTAGGCGTTCAGGCGGGCCTCGCTGCTGGCAAAGCGCCCCTTCAGCTCGTGTCCTCCCTTGAAGACCCGAAACGTCCCTGCGAAGTCGCCGCTGCCGCTCACGCGGAAGCGCTGGTCGGCGAAGAACAGCTCGCGCTGCCGCGCAAAGTCGAGCCGCGATTCGACACGATAGAACTGCTCCGGCCATCGTCCAAGGTTGACGCTCCCGACCAGCTGTGAACGTGCGCCGTCGGTGTCGAGATCGATCTGGTCGAAGTGGACGAGACCGCCCTCGATCGTGAACCTGGTGCGCATCGCTGCCGACATCGGCACGAAGTCCTGTATCCGCACGCGCCCATCATGGAACGTCGCCTCCCCGCGGTACTTGTCCGACTTGCTGACGACAATCTCGAGGTTGGCCGCCTCCGTGCTCCAGGGCAGACCATGATCCAAGTAGGTGAAATGGCCGTCGCTTGCCCGCATGAGACGCAGCGTCGTCACGAACCCGCGCGAGCCGCTCCGACCCGACTCTGAGGGCCTGGACGAGGGGAACTTCGGGACGCTGTGGCGGCCGCCAGGAAATGTCTCGACCAGCATGCGCCAGCCACGCATCTCAATCGTGTCGAGCACGAGCTCTCGGCGAAACAGCGTCCACCAGGGCAGACCGACCTCGATACGCTTCGCGACAAGGAACGGACGCGACTGCGATGTCAATCCGTCGATGACCACGTCGTCGAGCTGGAAGCGGCCGGTCAGGAGCCGAATCGAGAGTCGACCGATGTGTATCGGCCGCTGAATGCCCCGCGATGCCGCGCGCTCGGCGCGGGCCCGGAGAGATGGCCCAAGATCAACCGTGACGAGTGAGACACTTGCGGCGGCCAGGAGCGCGACGGTCAGGAGGAGCAGCGGGCGGATCACACGCCAGATTCGTCCACTGTAGCGCGAAGCGCGAAGGCGGATTTGACGCTGGACCGACGGCGGGACATGCTCGTGCATAGGTTCGCCTCTACTCCATCTCGACGAGCACCCGTCCAGCCTCGACCGATTGCCCTTCAACGACCACCACAGCCTTGACCCGGCCCGCTCTCGGCGCCGACAGCTCGTTCTCCATTTTCATTGCTTCGACCACGACCAGCGGCTGCCGCGCCGCCACCTCCTCACCGACCGTCGCATACACGTGCAGTACCTTGCCGGGCATCGGCGCCGCAATCTGCACGATACCGCTTTCGCCCACTGCGAGGCCACCCCGTCGTAACCGCCGACCGTTCACGACGAGATCCACGCTTTCATCGCGCAGGTGCGCGCGGACGATGCCGCGGGCATCACGTGGTCCAAACCGCACTTCACGGCTCCCGCCGTCCGGCCACAACAGCGACAACGTGGCCCCGTCGAGCCGCACTGCGCCCACGACCGCAGGCAGGCCGTCGACGGTCACGCGATAGTGATCCGGCGGGCTGGCGAGGCGTTCCACCGCCACCGTGCGCACGCGACCGTTCACCTCGATCTCAAAGGTCAACCCGGCTCCTCAGGAGGATCGGTACCGCACCTGGCACCGCCGTTATCGCGACCCCTCCCGCCGGCCGGTGGACTTCCAGTTACTGACGGCCATCGATGAGCGGCCGCCCTCCGGCAGGACGGCCGATGCATCGAGGAAGGACTGCAGTGCTGCAGCCACCACGGCGGTCTCCTCACCCTCTGCCGAGATCTCTTCGAAGGAGTCGCCGCGCCGACCCGCAAGAATCGCATCGAGTGTCGTCGTGTCGAAGATGCCGCGTTGAAACTCGGGTGTGCGCAGCATCCATCGAAAGAACGGAATGGTGGTCTTGATCCCTCGAACGTCATACTCGCCAAGCGCCCCCAGCATGCGTTGGACCGCTTGCGGCCGATCCTCTCCCCACACGACCAGCTTCGACAACAGAGAGTCGTAGAACACCGGGACCTCAGAGCCACTTTGCACGCCGGAGTCGTCACGAATGCCTGGCCCCCCGGGCGGCGAAAGCGCCACGATCTGCCCGGGTGATGGCAAGAAGCCGACATCCGGGTCCTCGGCGTAAATGCGGCATTCGATGGCGTGGCCGTTTGGTCTGAGGGTCTGTGCCGTTTTGAGCGTCACACGATGGCCCTGCGCGATCAGAATCTGCCACGCCACGAGGTCGATGCCGGTGACGGCTTCCGTGATTGGGTGCTCGACTTGGAGGCGTGTGTTCATCTCCAAGAAATAGAACTGGCCGTCTCGATCGAGCAGGAACTCTATCGTGCCGGCGTTCGTATACGCGACAGCGCGAGCCACAGCAACGGCGGCCTCCGCCATTCGGGCACGGAGCGCGCGCGTCACGGCGAGCGACGGTGATTCCTCGATGACTTTCTGGTGGCGCCGTTGTACGGAGCATTCGCGCTCCACGAACGGCACGATGGTGCCCTGCCCGTCGCCGAGGAGCTGAATCTCGACGTGCCGAGCCCGTTCGAGCTGTCGCTCGAAGTACACAGCCGTATCGCCGAACGCCGAGCCTGCCTCGGAGCGCGCGAGTCGTATCGCGCCCGGCAGCTCGTCCGCTGTTCGCACCAAGCGCATCCCCTTGCCACCACCGCCCGCAATTGCCTTGACGAGCAACGGGTAGCCGACCTCGTTCGCAAGGCATGCGACCTCCGCATCGGAGAGCTGAGGACTTACCGGTCCGTCCGTCCCGGGCACGACCGGAACACCGGCTGACTGCGCGATCTCACGGGCGGCGGTCTTGCTGCCCATGCGGGCAATGGCGTCGGTCGATGGTCCGACGAACGTCAGGCCCGCCTGCCGACATGTCTCGGCGAACGCCGGGTTCTCCGCCAGGAAGCCGTAGCCTGGGTGCACCGCGTCTGCCTCCGCACGCCGCGCCAGCTCCACCAGGCGGTCGATGCAAAGGTAGCTCTCGGCGGGCGGGCTCGGACCCAGGTAGTACGCCTCGTCTGCAAACCGCACGTGAAGCGCTGCGCGGTCGCAGTCGGAGAAGACTGCGACGCTCCGAATGCCGAGATCCCGGCACGCACGCATCACGCGAATGGCAATCTCTCCACGATTTGCAACGAGAATCTTGCGCACGTCGAATCGACTCGGGGGAATGGACCGCCCGGGATGGGGCGGAAGCGCCACGTGCCGCCGCCGGTAACGCTCGTAGAGCAGGCCTCGAGGCCTGCCAAGCGTCGAACAGTGTATTCTAGCGTGTCTCGGCACCCTTCTCAGGAAAAGAGCCACATGCTCACCTGGCTGGAAACGCTCGCGCAAGACCTGCGTTACGGCGCCCGTGCGCTCTGGCGACAACGGAGCTTCTCGGTGGTCGCCATCGCCTCGCTCGCCCTTGGCATCGGCGCGACCACCATCATCTTCAGCGCAGTCCACGCCATCGTCCTGGAGCCATTTCCGTACCGGGATCCCGACACGCTCGTAAGCGTCTCTTCCGCCACCCCCGGCGGGGGGAGCACGTCGTATTACCTCATCGACGAGTTCGTGGAGATCGCCGAGCGCAACCGTGTCTTCAGCGACACGATTGCGTCGACCATTAGCGACGTGCTGATGGTCGGCACCGGCGAACCGGAGCGACTGCGCGGGAACTACGTCACGCAGAACACGTTCGACGTCATGGGCGTTCCGCCCCTCCTGGGCCGTGGCAGCACGGCGGAGGATGGCCGGCCCGGAGCAGAACCGATCGCGGTGCTCGGCTACAAGTTCTGGCAGCGCCGCTACGGCGGACGGCAGGACGTGATCGGCCGCCAATTGCGCCTGAACGGCCGGGTTCGGACAGTGGTCGGCGTGATGCCCCCCAGGTTCATGTGGCGTGGAGCGGACGTCTATCTGCCCGAGCTCTTTCGTCGGGGCCAAACGATTGACGGCGTCGGTAGCGTACATCTCATGGGGCGGCTGAAGCCGGGTGTCACGCGGGAGCGTGTCCAAGCGGACGTTCGCCCCATCATCGAGGATCTCCGTCGCCGCGACCCTGACCGCTTCCCTGAAAATCCTCGAATCCAAGTCTCCACGTTCGAGGAAGCGTTTGCCAGCGGGCTGCGTGAATCGCTCTTTGCGCTCTTGGGGGCCGTTGGTCTGCTCCTGCTGATTGCCTGCGCCAACGTGTCGAACCTTCTGTTGGCGCGCGCCAGCGTGCGTGAACGGGAGATGGCCGTCCGCACCTCGCTCGGTGCGGGCGGCCGACGAATCGCGCGGCAACTACTGACGGAGAGCCTCGTGCTGGCGATACTGGGCGGCGTCGCCGGCATCCTGCTCGCCTATGCCGGCCTCAACGCCGTAACCGCCTTGCTACCTGACAATCTCGTGCCGGATGAGTCGGAGCTGGTCATCAATCTCCCGGTCCTCTCGTTCGCCTTGGGTGTGTCGACGCTGAGCGCTGTCGCGTTTGGATTGGTGCCAGCCCTGCAAGCGGCGCGGACGAGCGTGACGAGCGCGCTGAGAGAGACGGGACGCGGCCTCGCGGGCGGCGCGCGGCACGTCTGGCTCCGGAACGCGCTCGTTATCGCGGAGGTCGCGCTGGCGGTCATCCTGCTGGTTGGTGCGAGCCTCATGATGCGGACGATGCTGAGCCTGCAGCAGGTGGAGCTGACCTTCGAGCCGGACCAGATCCTCACGATGCGCGTCCCGCTGCCGGAAGAGCGCTATCCGACGACCGCCGATCGCACGCGCTTCTTCACTGCGCTTCTGGACCAGGTGCGCGCTCTTCCGGGCGTCAGGGAGGTCGCGGTCAACAGCTCTATTCCGCTCTATGCCGGTTGGGGATCGCGCATCGAGATTCCAGGACAGTCCGCTGATCCACGCGGCGTGGCCGTGCAGGAAGCCAGCCCTGCTTATTTCCGCATCGCCGCCGTCGTGCCGCTCAGCGGCCGGCTCTTCGATGAGCGGGATGTCACGGCGGCGCGGCGCGTGGGCGTGGTGAACGAAGCGTTCGTCGCGCGATACTTTACAAACCAGTCACCCCTCGGGCGGATCGTACGACTGCTCTATCTGAGCGAGCCAGCCGTAAGCGCTGCCGACGATGGCGTCGAGATCATCGGCGTCGTGAAGAACGTCCGCAACACCGGTGTCGGTAGCCAAAGCGAAGTCTGGCCGGAAGTGTACGTGCCGTTCACCCTCAGCGCGATGCGCTCGTATTTGATCGTTCAGGCGGATCTCCCGCCAATGCAGCTCCAGCGCAGCGTGCGAAGCCGGGTGTACGCGGTCGACAAGGATCAGCCGGTGACCGAGGCACGAACCGTGGACATGGCGATGTTCGAGTACTCCCTTGCCGGGCCACGGTTCACCTTCGTGCTGTTCGCGATCTTTGCAAGCCTCGGACTGCTGCTCGCGTCCGTAGGCATCTACGGCGTTCTCACCTATGTGGTCACACGCCGGACGCAGGAGATCGGCGTGCGCGTTGCGCTCGGTGCCCGCCAGCGCGACGTCGTGGGCCTGGTGATGGGCATGGGCCTGCGCCTCATCCTGGCGGGCCTCCTGCTCGGGTGCCTCGGCGCGCTCGCCGCCGCTCGCCTGCTGGCCAGCCAACTCTGGGGCGTTTCGCCATTCGATGTGCTGTCGTTTGTCGCCGTGGCCGCTCTCTTGCTGATCGTTGGCTTGCTCGCCTGTTTCTGGCCGGCACAGCGCGCGGCGCGGGTCGATCCCGTGGTGGCGCTTCGCGCAGAGTAGTCATCCCCTCTATTGCAATATCCGATTTAGTAGTCTATTATCTCCTAAATAGGAGTACTGCGAGATGGCCGTTCCTGCCGAATATCCGACCACGCGCTACGAGGTCTCGCCGTTCGTGGACCTCACGGCCAAGACGGAAAGGGAACGGCTCAGCCCGGCGGCGGTACGCGCGTTCTTCAACATCCTCGCCCGGTGGGGAGTCCGCGACGAGGATGCCCGCGTGCTTCTGGGAGGCGTGTCCAACGGCCCCTACTACGAGATGAAGAAGAGTCCCGATCGTGTCCTGGACACGGATCGACTACTTCGCATCTCCTATTTGATCGGTATCTTCAAGGCGCTCAACATCCTCTACTCGACCGAGCTGGCCGATCAGTGGATCCGGCTGCCCAACAGCAACCGCATCTTCCGAGGCCGGACGCCGCTCGCCTACATGCTCGAGGGCGGCCTGCCGACCATGCAGACGGTGCGGCGCCTGCTCGACGCGCGCCGGGGCGGTGTGTGACGCGGCGGCCGGCACATCGCGCGGCTGGGGTCCGCGCGGCGCGGGCGGCGCCCGCGGTTGGGCTCATCCGGCAACAGGACACCCATCGCCTCATCCCGTCGAAATACAGTGACGGCGGCGAGAGCGTGTTGACGCGAATCGCCGATGATGACCAACACCTGGAGAACATCTTCGACCTCGATCACGCAACCAACGAACGGCTGCTGTTCGAGAACGATCTTCTGCCTGGCATCGGCATCCATGAGCTGGTCTTTGGCGTGCCGTACTATCGCATCGTCAATGCCGCCTTCTGTCATCCGCATCCGCTCGGGAGCCGCTTCAACGGTCCCGAGCGGGGCGCGTGGTACGCGGCCTTCGAGGTGGAGACCGCGCAGGCGGAAGTCGCGTTCCACAAATGGGTGGAGCTCGCGGAAGTCGGGTGGCTCCAGGAGGAGGCCACCTATGACGACTATCTCGCCGACTTCAGCGCCGAGCTGCACGATATCCGCCGTGACAGGAAGTTTGCCGACTGCCTCGCGCCCGGCAGCTACGTCGCGTCACAGGGTCTCGCGGAACAACTGCTGGCGCAGGGCTCGCTCGGTATCGTTTATCCCAGCGTGCGCAGGCGGAAGGGCACCTGCCTCGCATGCTTGCGGCCGGCGCTCGTGATGAACGTGCGCAAGGCGACGACATATGTGTTGCGATGGGATGGGGCACCCGACCCCACGATTGACACGGCCACGTAGCGCGGGGCGGCCTTTAGTAGAATCAAGGATATCGAGATAGCGGAGTGAGGTGTCCACATGTCACAACCCAAGAGTTGGCTATATCGAGCAGAGCTCGTGATGTTGGTTGCCGCGGCGCTCGTGTTCGCAGCCTATGCCATTTCGAGATTTGCGGCGGGTTGAAGGCGTGCGATGGTGCCATTTGGCGCTATAATAAGTGACAGAATGGCGAGCGAGCTTCAGGCTGTCGTTGAGCAACTTGGTGGCGAGTCGGCCGTGGGGCGATCTCTCCGGACCGAAATCGACCTCCAGACGGCAATTCGCGAGGGATTCCCTCAGTCGGTTGTCAGAGAGGTAATGGCGGCCACAGGCTTGACCCTACGAGAGCTCGCGGCCAGCCTCGACCTCTCCGCACGCAGCCTCCAACGTCGGAGGCATGAGGGACGGCTAGCGCAGTACGAATCAGATCGTCTCTATCGACTCGCACGCATTGTCGCTCTTGCAAAGCTCTATCTGGGCACCGCTGACGTGGCGATGCGATGGCTGAGGCGTCCAAATCGTGCGCTCGGCGGTCTCGTTCCTCTCGCGATGATCGACATGGAGCTGGGCGCACGCGCCGTTGAAAACGTGCTGGGGCGTATCGCGTACGGCGGCGTGAGTTGACACGCATCTACAGCGGGATGTTTCCGTGCTTCTTCTTTGGTGAGGCGTCGCGCTTGGTCTCGAGGCTCGCGAGGGCGGAGATTAGCCGGCGGCGCGTCGTGCGAGGCGCGATGACCGCATCGATGAAACCGCGGCTCGCTGCGACGTACGGGTTCGCGAACTTCTCGCGAAACTCGGCCACGCGAGCCGCCCGCTGCACTTCAGGATTCTCCGCCGCTTCGATCTCGCGCTTGTAGAGCACGCCGACCGCGGCCTCCGGCCCCATGACGGCAATCTCCGCGCTGGGCCAGGCGAGGTTGACGTCCGTGCGAAGGTGCTTGCTGGCCATCACGCAGTAAGCGCCGCCATACGCCTTCCGGGTAATGACCGTGACCTTGGGGACCGACGCCTCGGCAAACGCGTAGAGCAGCTTGGCACCATGGCGGATAATGCCGCCGTACTCCTGAACCGTTCCCGGCAGGAAGCCCGGTACATCCTCGAACGTCACGAGTGGGATATTGAAGGCGTCACAGAAGCGCACGAACCGCGCACCCTTGACGGACGCGTCGATGTCGAGACACCCCGCGAGATGCGCCGGCTGATTCGCAACCAGCCCAACCGTGCGACCCGCCAACCGCGCCAAGCCGACAATCAGATTGCGCGCGTAGTGTTGATGCACCTCGAGGAACGTCTCGCGATCGACGACCGTCTGCACGAGCTCGTGCATGTCGTAGGGCTGGTTCGGCGAGGCAGGCACCAGCGCATCGAGTGACGCGTCTTCCCTGTCCGCTGGATCACCCGCATCCACCATCGGCGGATCGTCGAGATTGTTGCTCGGCAAGTACGAGAGCAGGTCGCGGATCAGCGCCAGGCAGGTGCGATCGTCCGACACCGCGAAGTGTGCAACACCGCTCTTGGTGTTGTGCGACATCGCGCCGCCGAGCTCTTCCTTGGTGACCTCCTCGTGCGTCACCGCCTTGATCACATCCGGACCGGTCACGAACATATAGCTCGTGCCATCCACCATGATGTTGAAGTCGGTGAGCGCCGGCGAGTAGACCGCCCCGCCCGCGCAGGGCCCCATGATCGCGGAGATCTGCGGCACGACACCGGAGGCCAACACGTTTCTCAGGAAGATGTCCGCGTATCCACCGAGCGAGACGACGCCCTCCTGAATGCGCGCCCCACCCGAGTCGTTGAGACCGACGATTGGCGCGCCCATCTTCACCGCCAGATCCATGACCTTCACGATCTTGGCGGCGTTGGTCTCCGAGAGTGACCCTCCGAAGACTGTGAAATCCTGCGCGAACCCGTACGCGAGGCGGCCGTCGATGCGACCGCTTCCGGCGACCACCCCGTCGCCCGGCACGAGCTGCCGCTCCAGCCCGAAATCTCGGCAGCGGTGCACCACGAACTTGTCGACCTCTTCGAACGTGCCTGGGTCGAACAGGAGATCGATGCGCTCCCGTGCCGTCAGCTTGCCGGCCGCGTGTTGGCGCTCGATCCGCGCCGGGCCCCCGCCGAGCTCCGCCAACCGCTCGAGCTCGGCCAGCTTCGCCTTCGGGTCCATGCCCTCAGGCCTTCACGGCCTGTGCCTGCTCCCAATCCTTCAAGAAGCGCGCGAGGCCGATGTCCGTGAGCGGATGCTTGAAGAGCGCCTCGATCACGCTCGACGGACAGGTGCAGATGTCCGCGCCCATCCGTGCCGCCTGGACCACGTGCATCGGGCTGCGCGCGCTCGCCACCAGAACCTCGGTGGGAAAGTCGAAGTTCTCGAAGATCTCCACGATCTCCTCGATCAAGCGCATCCCATCCGAAGCAATATCGTCTACGCGCCCGACGAACGGGCTCACGTAGCTGGCCCCCACCTTTGCCGCGAGCAGCGCCTGGGCAGGTGAAAAGACCAAGGTCACATTGACGCGGTGTCCCTCGGCGCGCAAGCGGCCGCAGGCTTTCAACCCCTCCGGCCCGAACGGCACCTTCACGACGATGTGATCGTCGATCGCGGCGAGCTCACGCCCCTCGCGCACCATGCCATCGGCCTCGGTCGCCACCACCTCTGCGCTGACCGGACCGCGGACGAGCGTGCAGATCTGCTTCAAGATCTGCCGGTAATCCCCTTCTTCCTTGGCGAGCAGCGATGGGTTGGTCGTGATTCCATCGATGATCCCAATTGGAACGAGCTTCTCGATTTCCTTCACACTGCCAGTGTCGATGAAGAGCTTCATAACAGTCTCCTTCAATCTATCCAGCGACGACGGGATTCGTGAGCTCCCCCACGCCTCCTACCTTTATCGTCACACGATCGCCCGGCTGCAGGGAACCGATGCCGGCCGGCGTACCTGTTGAGATGATATCGCCTGGCAGCAGCGTCATGATGGCGGATACGTACTCAATGAGCCGGGGCACCGAAAAGATCAGCTGTTGTGTGCTCGAGGCTTGTCGCCGGGCACCGTTCACCCATCCCTCGACCTCCAGGTCGTCCAGCGACAGGCCAGTCGCCACGCAGGGCCCGATCGGCGCGAACGTGTCGAAGCCCTTCGCACGCGTGTAACGCCCGTCCTTCCGTTGGATGTCGCGGGCGGTCACATCGTTCACGCAGACCGCGCCGAGCACGTACTGGAGCGCCTCCGCCTCGGCCACACGTGTGGCGCGCCTGCCAATGACGATGCCGAGCTCCGCCTCATGGTCCACGCGCCCCACCCCGCGAGGAATCACCACGCGCTCGCCCGGCCCGATGACGGCCGTCGACGGTTTGAGAAACAGCACCGGCTCGGCGGGCACCGGCTTGCCTTGCTCCGCCGCATGGTCTTTGTAGTTCAGGCCAATGGCCACGACCTTCGACGGCAGGATCGGCGCGAGCAGCCGCTCCGGCATCGCGATTGCCGCGCCCTCGCGCCAGTCACCGAAGATGTCGCCGTCGACGAGACGACACGCGCCGTCCCGCTCGACGGCATACCGCGCCGTTCCATTGTCACTGAACCGATAGAAGCGTGTCATCGTCAACCGTTGATCCCTCGACAACGAATAGTCATCAAACGCCCGACCTAAGGTCGGGCCTACTGCGCCATGTCTTCGACGCGATTCGACTCGGCGCTCCGGTTTCCGTCGCCGTCTACGGCAACCACCGCATACACGTACGTTACATTGGCCTGCATCGTCGTATCGCGGTAGGTCGTCTCCTTGATCGGAGCGGTGGTAATCGGCTCGAGCGGCTGTCCCGGCTCGCCCCGGAGCACGAGGTATCCTGCGAGGTCCGATTCCGTATTGGGCTCCCAGATCAAGCTGACGCCGCCTTCACTGCCGACCGACGAGAGATTGGCCGGCGCCGCCGGTGCAAACGTGTCCTTGGCCGTCACACAGGTCGCCGGCGAGAGCGGGCTCTCGAGCGTCCCGCTTGGGAATGCTTGAATCGTGCGGAGCACGTAGCAACGCTGCTGGCCGAACTGAAGTCTGCGGTCCGCGAATACGGGGTCGGTCGGCGAGACCGGCACCGGCGTCACCAAGCGCGCCTCGGACGGGTCGGCGTCCGGGTCTGGCAGCTCATAGATCGCAAAGGCGTGCGGCGGCACACCCGGAAGCGCCGGCCGCGCGCGCAGCCAGCCTTCCTCCTGCATGGCGTCGGTAACCGGTCGTTGAACGGGCATCCGAATGCCGGCGGGCGGCTGCCATTTCAGCATGAACCCGTCGGCCGTGTAGGTGACCGTCGGCGCTGGGGGCGCCGGCGGTGTCGCTGCGAGCGGTATCGATGCGGCGTTGGAGACGGCGGCGACCCGGTCCCCGCGCGCGAACGGGATGGCGACGTAGACTCGCTCGAGGAGCTTCTGTCGCGGCCAGATGTCACCAGCCGGCAATGCCGTCGGTGCCGGAAACGTGGACGTCTCGTCAGGGCTGACGTCCGGCGGCGGGCCACCTTCACCTGACAGCGGCGCGTCGGCGTCTTGGACGCTGCTTGCGGCAACGTCCGGATGCACGAAGCGGGTCTCGACGCGCGAGCCCAGCGTTTCGGCCACCGTCACCGATGCGCCCTGTTTGGGGCGCGGATCCACGCGTGTCAGCGCCGCCTCTTCAGCCGCGCGCTGCGCGTTCGCCGACGCCTCGTCGTCATCGTCGGTGGGAGGCGGCGGCGGCGCGACGTCGATGCGGCCAACCAGCGTGCCGAATCGTTCCCATTCCTCGACATCGAGCGGCCGGTTGGCGGGGCCCACGGGCTCACCGGTGATGCCGTACACGAGGACGTACGCGAGGTCGGCTGGCGTCGTGGCGTCGGCGTTCTTGTTGGGAATCGTGAGGGTGATCCGCACGTTGTCTCCCTGCCGCGTGGCGCGCACGTCCTCGATCCGCGCAGGGAGCAGTCGCAGCGGCTCCAGTGGAGGTCCCTTCTTGCCGCAGCCGGCCAACATTCCGCCGAGCACGAGGGCACCAGCGTGCGTCGCGATGATGGCAGTCCGAAAACGGTTCACAGGATGTAACGTGACAGGTCTTCGTTCTTGACGATGCCGCCCAGCATCCGCTCCACGTAGGCCGCGTCCACGCGGAGCGTCTTGTCCGATTCGTCTGGCGCGTTGAACGACACCTCGTCGAGCAGCCGCTCCATCACCGTGTGCAGCCGCCGCGCGCCGATGTTCTCGGTACGCTCGTTGACGAGCGCAGAAATCCCGGCGATGCGCTGCACGGCGTCCTCGGTGAAGGTCAGCTCCAGTCCCTCGGTTCCGAGAAGTGCGGCGTATTGCTTGAGCAGCGCGTTGCGTGGCTCCATGAGAATGCGCACGAAGTCCTCCTCGGTCAAGGCTTCGAGCTCCACGCGAATGGGAAAGCGTCCCTGCAGCTCCGGAATGAGATCGGACGGCTTCGCAATGTGGAAGGCGCCGGCGGCAACGAACAAGATGTGGTCGGTCTTCACCATCCCGTGCTTCGTGTTGACGGTGGTCCCCTCGATAATCGGCAAGATGTCGCGCTGCACGCCCTCGCGGCTGACATCCGGTCCCTGACCGCCTTCGCGGCCAGCGATCTTATCGATTTCGTCGATGAAGACAATGCCAGACTGCTCGACGCGGTGGATTGCCGAACGTGACACGCTTTCCATGTCGATGAGCTTCTGCTCTTCCTCCTCGGCGAGCACTTCGAGCGCTTCCGGCACTTTGAGCCGACGCGTCCGGGTCTTTCCTTGAAAGAATCCAGGCAACATCTCTTTCAGGTTGATGCCAATCTCTTCGACAGACGACCCGGTGATCACCTCGAAGGCCGGCATCGTCCGTTCAGGCGCTTCGATCTCAATCTCGCGCTGATCGAGGCGGCTCGCCTTGAGCTGCTCGCGGAGGCGCTCGCGGGTGCGCTGCGCGGGCTCGAGTGGCTCGTCTGCCTCCGCCGGCCCGCGTGTTGGCACGACGGGCGGCAAGAGGCGATCGAGGAGGCGCTCTTCCGCGTGCTGGCGAGCCTTCTCGCGCACACCTGCGCGCTGCTCTTCGCGAACCATGCCGATGGCCACTTCGACGAGATCACGGACCATCGACTCGACATCGCGGCCGACGTAGCCAACCTCCGTGAACTTCGACGCCTCGACCTTGATGAACGGCGACTGGACCAATCGCGCGAGCCGGCGGGCGATCTCCGTCTTGCCAACACCCGTCGGACCAATCATCAAGATGTTCTTTGGCGCAATCTCTTCAGCCATTTCGGCAGGCAGCTTCTGACGCCGCAACCGGTTGCGCAACGCAATGGCAACGGCGCGCTTGGCGGCATGCTGCCCGACAACATACTTGTCCAGCTCGCCGACAATCTGCCGCGGGGTCAGCTCCTCGGTGCGAGAGGCGGTGGTCTCCGGAAGGTAGATAGGCATGCAGTCAGTGGGTCCGTGATCAGTGGCCAGTGATCAGCCGATGCACGACCTCCGGAGGTTGCATCGTTTGCCAGTGGTGGTTCGTCGCTAGCCGCCGACCGCTCGTAAAACCGACTGACCACTGGCCACTCCCTAAAGCTCTTCGACAGTGATCGCGCGGTTCGTATAAATGCAGATGTCGCCGGCGATCGTCATGGCCTGTTCTGCGATCGCGCGCGCATCGAGCGACGAGTGCCCCACGAGCGCGCGTGCTGCTGCGAGAGCATACGGGCCACCCGAGCCAATCCCCATCACGCCATCATCGGGCTCGATGAGATCGCCGGTACCGGACAGGAGGAACAGATGCTGCTGATTCATCACCAGCATCACCGCCTCGAGGCGACGGAGCAACCGATCAGTGCGCCAATCGCGCGCCAGCTCGACGGCAGCACGATCGAGATTGCCGCGATACTCTTCGAGCTTCGCTTCGAAGCGGGAAAACAGGGCGAATGAGTCGGCGGCGGAGCCGGCAAACCCTGCGAGGACGCGGTCGTGGTAGAGTCGACGAATCTTGCGAGCCGACTGCTTCAGAACCGTCTGGCCGAACGTCACCTGCCCGTCGCTCGCCATCGCCGCACGGTCCTCATGTCGAACGGCGAGAACGGTCGTCCCGTGAGTCATCGCTGTCGTCAGCCTAACATATGTCCGCGTGGCAGGACGCTCACCTGCCTCACGACATAGACGGTCACGGCGGGCAACGACGAGAGGGCCCTTTTGCGGGTCGTCTGTGGTGGCAGCATTGTTGCAAGTGATACCATGGACGAAGGGCACACTCGAAGGAGATATCAATGAAGGCAAGGTGGCTACTCTCGATCGGCGCCGTGACGGTCACGCTCGCCTTGGCCGGAACAGGCGTTGTTCATGCGGATCAGGCCAGACCACGAAACTCCGAAGCAGCGGGCAGGTCGTCTGGGGGCGGCGGCTCTTCGGGCGGGAGTGGTGGGAGTGCCACGCCGCGCGGTGGCAGCAGCACCAGCAGCCGCGGCGGCAGCAGCGCGCGTTCGGAGCCGAGCCGACCACGCGCGGCGGTGCCACGCCAACGCTCGGGTGCGGAGACCAGCGTGGGCACGGCGCAGCGCAGGGCTCCGGACTACGCTCGGCCCAGCACAGGCCGAGCGGTGGTTGGTCACGCTGTGCCGCGCGGCCGCGTGCCCGGCGGCGGCGGCGGCGGCTCGACCATCATCGTGCGGCCGCGAACGTTCTACCCCTGGGGTCTTGGCTGGGGCGGCGGCTATTTCTATGACCCGTTCTGGTTCGGCGCTGGCTATTGGGATCCGCTTTGGGGACCTTCCTGGGGCGGTTACTCGGGCTACGGCGGGGGACCCGGCTATTGGGGCGGCGGTCCAGGCTACTATGGCGGACACAGAGCCTACGAACGAGAAGACCGTGGCGCGCTCCGCCTAAAGATGAAGCCCCGCCAGGCCGAGGTCTTCATCGAAGGTGACTTCGTCGGCCAGGTCGATGACTACGACGGTGCGTTTCAGCGATTGCGCTTGCCGCCAGGACGACATCGCGTTCAAGTGCGGGCGGATGGTTACGAGCCGCTCGAGTTCAGCGTGCTCATCGTGCGGGACCAGACGGTCACGTATCGCGGTGAGCTCGAAGAAAGGTAAGAGGTTCGAGGTTCGAGGTGGTGGCGGGGCGAAGCTTCGGTGGCTTCGTCGAACGTGTCGGGTGGAAGGGTCGGTTGCGCCCGCCACCACGTTCAAACTTGAACCTCAAACCTTCAGCCTTGAACCTCCTGGCCTCGCCCTGCCACTACCTCGAATCGTGAACCCCGAACGCCTCGTCCTGCCCCCACCTCGAACCTCGAACCTCCAACCTCTTACCCCCTACTTTCCGAGATCAACCTACGCATTACGAAGTAGAGCGGGATCCCCAGGCTGATGATCCCGACGCCTGCCAGCGACTCCCAGGGCGCGCGCCACATGGCATTGACCACCGCAGCGGCACTGGCGAGCACGAAGAGCGCCGGCGCGACCGGATATCCCCACGCGCTGAAGGCCCGCTGCGCGCTTGGTGTGCGCCGCCGGAGCACGAACAGGCCGGACACTGCAATGCCGGCAAACAACATGATTGCAAAACCGGTGTAGGTGAGGAGCTGCTGGAACGTGCCCGACAGCACGAGCAGCCCGCTCCAAACACCCTGTGCCGCAATTGAAAAGGCCGGCGTCCGTCGGGTGGGATGGACCCGCGCCGCGGCCGGCAAGAACAGGCCGTCTCGGGCCATCGCGAAATACACGCGCGGTCCTGCAAAGACCATGGCGCTGATCGTTCCGGTCATGATGAAGAGCGACACGATCGTGAGGATATCGCCCACCCTCGGTCCAAAGAGCGCGTCGGCGGCAACATCAATCACGCGGCCACTCTGCATGGTGAGCTCCGCCAACGCTGAGACCGGCAGCGCATAGAGATAGCCGACGTTCATCAACGCATAGAGCACGACGACCGCCAGAGTGCCGATCGCGAGCGCTTTCGGTACGTTGCGCTCCGGGTCTCTGATCTCTTCAGCGATGTACGACGCGGCGTTCCATCCGGAGTAGGCGAACATCACCGGAATCAGGGCGAGCAGCATCCCCGATGGGGCAGGCGTGGTGTCTGCCGCGAAATGTTCGACGGAGCCAGCGCCGAAGGTCAGCCCGCAGGCGACGAACGCCACGAGCGCCAGGACCTTGGCCAGCGCCAGTAAGTTCTGCACGACGCGGCCGGGACCGATGCCCAAGATGTGAACCACCGTCAACGCGACAATCGCGGTGAGCGCCACCAGGGCTTGCGGCGACACCGTCAGCGTCACGATCCCCAACGGCAAAGAGAACAAGGGGGTCGCATCGCCGGCGACCGGGATGAACCGCCCGAGGTACGCCGCGAGGCCAACAGCCGCGACGGCGATCGCGCCGGAAAAGCCCGCCACGAACGACGTCCACCCGGTGAGAAAGGCGGCGAGCGGGCCGAACGCCTCTCGGAGGTACACGTACTCGCCCCCTGCACGTGGCTTCAGCGCCGCAAGCTCCGCGTACGCCATCGCACCGGCAAGCGCAAGCATCCCGCCAACGACCCACACCGCGAGAATCCCCATCGGGTGCGGCACCATGAGCGCGACCACCGCCGGCACGAACAAGATTCCGCTGCCAATCACGTTCGAGACAACGACCGCCGCGGCATCGTATGGTCCGAGGCGGCGCTCGAGCACACTCGGTTCCTCATGCGATGGCGTGAAGGAAGATGATTGACGATGCACAGCGTGGGGCGTGGAATGAAGCTCGGTGGAGGAAGTCGTCATGACGCCGCGGGCATGAGCAGTTGCCGTTGGATGGTGAACTCGGCGACTCTCTGCCACTGCTGTGCACGGAACTTCGCGAACACCTCGACCCTCATGTCGCGAAACTGGCTGTGCTGGAACATCTCGCCTGCCTGCTGCTCACCCGTATAGCCCTTTTGTGCCTGTAGTGTAAACGCCTCCGTCGAGCGGCCAGGCTCGAGCGGGTCGGGCTGCACGCTTCGGATGAACCCGGAGCCGCGCTCGTCGGTCGGGTCGTCCGCGATCCGAAATACGGCGTTGAGCTGCAGGGTGCCCAACGCCTCCGGGCCGACATTCTTCAGGCGGAACGAAATCGCTGGGACGATCTTGTGCTGGCCCCCCTGCGGCGGGACGCTCATGAAGCCCGTCGTCACGTCGGTCACCTCGATCGATTGCGCGAGATCCCGCTCTGCACCGCAGGCTCCCGCGCTAATGGCGACGACCGTGACGAGCACCGCGATGAGCCATCGCACGGGCAGCTGTCGTCGGTCCGGCAACTGATCACGGCCTCGCTTTCGCATGGGGAAGCATTATGCACTAACAAGGGGTCAGGGGGCAGGCCTCAGGGATCAGCAGGAACCAGGGTCGGGGCAGCAGGAATTTAGGGAAGCCTGATGCCTGAAGCCTGCTGACCCCTGAGGCCTACCCTGAGGCCTGCCCCCTGACGCCTGTTCAGAACTCTTGAATCTTAACGCGGCGGCGTACTTCCTCGTGTGAGAGGCGGCCGGCACGGTAGGCCTCGAGGTCCGCACCGCTAAGCTGGAGGATGATGGTCACGGCCTGGCCGCCCCCGGGCGCAATCGTATAGTCGGCATCGCGGGCAGCCACGGTAAACCATTCGTTCGGCGCCACTGGAATAGGCCCAGCGTAGTCGAGCATGGTATCGACTAGCGTGCGCTTGACCTCTCGCTCGTACGCTTCGCTGGGGTTCCGCAGGAGCTCGTCCGGCACGTCCACGTTCACCCCATCGGCGCTCGGACTGGTGGAGGTCGCCTCGACGCTCGCCCTGGACAGCTCACCCGCGGCATCAGGTGCAGGAACAGGGGAGGCCGACGCCGCTGTCGTCCGCTGCGGCGACTCTTCGTCTTGCCAGAGGGTCTGTGAGACGGGGCGCGGCCGCTGGGGGCGCACCTGAATCTCGATGGCTTGCAGCGCAAGCTCAGCGTCGGCACGTGCCTTGGGATCCTCGAGGGCGGTCATGCTGCGCCTGAGCCGGGTCAGCGCACTCTCGACACCGAGATACTTCTGCGCGAGGACACGCAGGCTCCAATTGATGCTCGGGCTCATCGCCGGTACGTCCACACTGAAAAACGCGCCGTACCCCTCCAGCATCACGCCACGCGCACGCGGCGCGCCGGTCAGCATGACGATGTCGGGCGACACGGCTCGGATCTGCCGCGTGAGGCGATCTGCGGCGTGCTGAACCGCGTTCACGAGCATCGATTCCATGTTTTGTACTTGGTAGCGAACGCGGCTGGCGGCTTCGCTTTGCGCGCTCGCTTCCTGGGCTGGACGTGCGCTCGGCTCGTACGGCGAGGCCGGACGGGCAGCGAGCCCCATCGTGGTCAGCGGCTGCAGCGTCGAAGCGCTGGCGCGAGGTGCTGCCGAGGGAGTGACCAACGGTGGTGGTGCTGGCCGCTCTTCACCGCGTGACGCGGCTGCCGGCCGCTGTTGGCGCACGTCATGGCGCGGCGCGCCCAACCTCATCTCGAGACCGGTCGTCACGTGCACCATCGCCGGTCCGGCCATGTGGACCTTCGCCGTCGTGGTTTGCGCACCACCAAGGGTGAGAAGCGCTGCGCCTCCCACGAGGCATGGAACGGGAAACCTACTCTTCATACGTCTCCTCGCAACACTGAGGGTCACGCGCGGTCAGCCTTGCCTGCTACGGCACCGACTGCTGCGCGGACACGAAGCGGACGAACTGATTCAACACGCGTTGGTCCACGCCCCGCTGCAGCTCCAGCCGGCCGATGTCCTGCGTGATGCGCACGAGGTCCTCACGCCGCTGAAGCTGGAACTGCGTCGCGAGATCCGCAATCTGCTGCGCCAGCTGTTCCTGTTGTCGCGCTTCGCTCCGGTCGATGAGCACCTGCAGCCGTCGAAACAGCTCCGCCGAGGCCTCATCGCTGGACGCCGTCGACGTCGCCGATACGGGCATGGCGGCAAATTCGCGGCGTAGCTCTTGTCGGAAGCGGGCAAGATCCGTGCGCCACGGAGCAGTCGTCGCGCTCGCATCGTCGGCGCGCGCCGTACGGGAGGTCTCCTGGTCAGACTCACTCCAACCGGTCCTCACCGTCAGACCCTCGGGTCCGACACGCACGTCCAGGTTGGCGAGTGCGGCTGCCGCTGCCAGCACCAGCACCGCTGCAGCCGCGAGCGGAACAGCCACCCACCAGCGACGCAGAGCCGGTGCCGGGGCCGGTGCCGCTGCCGCTGCCGGGGCCGCTGCCTGCGCCTGCGCAACCTCGCGCACCACACGGAAGCCAAGCGGTACCTCCGGCGCGGTCCACTGCGCGAGCGCTCCGCGCACGCTACGGAGCCCGCCAAGCTCGCCAGCACACGCTTCGCATCCCAGGACATGACCCTCGAGCCGTTGTCGTTCTTCTGCTTCGCTCCCCTCCCCATAGAGGAGTGTCACCAACGAGGCTTTATCCGGACATTCAATGGTGTTCGTACTCATCGTCTCACGTGGACAGCTACGACAAAACGCTACTGCAGTACCGGGCGATGCGTGGACTCGCGGCGGCCGAGCTCTCGCGCGATGACGTCCGCGTCGATTCCCTGCCGCTCCAGCTCACGTCGCAGCACGGTCAGCCCCTGGTACAACCGCGTCTTCACCGTGCTCAGCGGGCAGCCGAGCAGGTCTGAAATTTCCTGGAACGTCAGGCCTTGATACTCCTTCAACACGATGGCGGTACGTTGATCTTCGGTCAGCGCCGACATCGCCCGCGTTACGATGAGCCCGAGATCACGCCGGGCCACGAGCTCGTCGACCGACTCAACTGGCCCCTGCTCTCCGGCCAACTCGATGATATCCACACCTTCCGGCGCCTGAACCACCGGGGTGCGCTTTTGTCGACGAATCCAATCGCGGCAGAGGTTGAGCGCAATGCGATAGAGCCAGGACGAAAACTTCGCGTGACCGCGAAATGCGCCGAGCGATCGGAACGCGCGCAGGAAGGTTTCCTGGCAAACGTCACGAGCATCTTCTTCGCGGCCGATCACGCGATACGCGAGGGCGTAAATCGGCCGCTCCCAGCGCAAGACGAGCTGGTTGAAGCTCTCCAGATCGCCCCCAGCCGAGCGGGCGACCAGTTCTTCATCAGATGCCATGTCGGGTTGTGCGCGCCACGCCCGATCGGTGACCCTACGCGGAACGGCCCGCGCGGGCCAGTCCTAGCCTTCCCGGGCTAGCCTTCCTGGACCGGCCTTCCTGGGCGGTAGGCACCGCGTCTGACCCTTACCGCTGTTGCGTCTCCCTTCAGGCCCGTTACTACTGCTTAGACGCTGGTTCGCGGCGGGCGGTCGGCGGCGGTGACGAGTCGTCCGACGAGCGGGTAGCCGAGCTCGCCACCCTAGTATAACGCTCATCAGCACAAAGGGTTAGCCAGAATCTCGGGGTCGACATGTTACTGTAGGGGCAAGGCGGGCAGGGGTGACACGGTGACAAAGTGACAAGGTGAGAACGTGAGGGGGTGGTTCTATGCTCAGGTGGGCGGCGCGAGGCTCTCGTTTCGTTCGATGGGTTTGCCTGCAGCCCGAAAACCTCCTTCACCTTGTCACCCGGTCACCGTGTCACCCTGTCAGCCTTGCCCCTCGCCCTTAGCTTTGTGATGATTCAGCTCCAGTCTCTCACCAAGGCATTCGGCGATAGAGTTCTCCTCGACAATGTGACCTGGCAGCTCGGCGCGCGCGATCGCGTGGCGCTGTGCGGTCCAAACGGCGCCGGCAAGACAACGCTCTTCCGCATGCTGGCCGGCCTCGAAGAGGCGGACCAGGGCACGATCGTCAAGCCCGCCGCGCTCACCATTGGCTACCTTCCGCAAGACGGCGTGGTTCACGCGGGGCGGACGCTCGCCGAAGAAGTGCGGCTCGCCTTCGCGCCGCTCGTGGCCATGCAGTTGGAGATGGCGGCACTCGAAGAACGACTCGGCGACGCCACGATTCCGGAGGCCGAGCACGATGCGATGCTCCTGCGTTACAGCGACCTCCAGGACGGCTTTCGCGCGCAAGACGGCTACACCATCGACCTCCGCATTGCCACGGTCGCGCAGGGCCTCGGGTTCACACCAGACGACATGCAGCGCCCAGTCGAGACGTTCTCGGGCGGCTGGCAGATGCGCATCGCGCTCGCGAAGCTGCTGCTCGGCCGGCCGAATCTCCTGCTGCTCGACGAGCCCACGAATCATCTCGATCTCGAGGCTCGGAACTGGCTCGAAGAGTATCTGGTCGACTACCCGCACGCCGTCTTGCTCGTCTCGCACGACCGCTACTTCCTCGACGCGGTGGCCACGCGCATTGCAGACCTCACCCTGCGCACACTCACGGACTACCGTGGCAACTACAGCGAGTATCTAGAAGAGCACCAAGCGCGGATGGCGCGACTTCGCACGCTCAAGCGCGAGCAAGACGAAGAGGTCGCGCGCATCAAGCTGTTCATCGATCGCTTTCGCTACAAGGCCACCAAGGCGGCGCAGGTTCAGAGCCGCGTCAAGCTGCTCGACAAGATCGTGCCCATCGAGGTGCCGCCCGAGCGCAAGCGTGTGCACTTCACCTTTCCGCAGTGCGCCAAGAGTGGACGCGCGGTGATCGAGCTCGGCGGCGCTTCGAAGACCTACGGCGACATCTGCGTCTTTCGCCACCTCGACCTGTTGGTGGAGCGTGGTGATCGCATTGCGCTGGTCGGTCCCAACGGCGCCGGAAAATCGACGCTCATGCGGCTCCTCGCCGGAGTCGAGGCACCCGACACTGGATCTCGCGCAGAGGGCCACCAAGTCGTCATGCAGTATTTCGCGCAAGATGAAGCCGCACGCCTGGATCCCCCTCTCACCGTCTACGAGACGCTGGCCGCCGGCTCGCCCATGCACATGGTGCCCATGATTCGCAACATCCTCGGCGGCTTTCTCTTCAGCGGCGACGATGTGAACAAGAAGGCGAGCGTGCTGTCCGGCGGCGAGCGCACCCGGCTTGCCGTGGCCCGGTTGCTCCTTCGCCCCGCCAACGCGCTCCTGCTCGACGAGCCAACGAACCATCTCGACCTCGACTCGAAAGATGTCTTGCTCGACGCGCTCGAGGACTTCGGTGGCACGCTCGTCCTCGTCTCACACGATCGCTACTTCATCGATCGGCTCGCCACCAAGATCGTCGAGATCGGCCACGGTCAAGCGGTCGTGTATCCCGGTACCTACGAAGAATTCCGCTGGAGCAAGACTCATCAAGAATTGGCAACCAGGATTCAGGCATCAGGAAACGGAAAACCGGGATCGAGAGACAGGCAACAGCCGTCGCCTGGAGTCCCGACCTTGAGGTCGGGCACGTCCGCATCAAAAAGCAGGAGCCGCCAGCCGGAGCAGAGCGATCAGGTCCTCTCGCGCGACGAGCGGAAGCGGGCTGAAGCCGAAGCACGGCGTCAGCGCCGGGCACGCGACGCGCAGCGCGCCCGCGTTGCGACGCTCGAAACACGGATCACCGAGCGCGAACAGGCGATCCGCGATCTCGAAGCGCAAATGGCCGAGCCCGGCTTCTACCAGACCCCCGACGCCTCGCGCCCCGTCATCGAGCAGCATCAAGCGCTCATGTGGGAGGTGGGCAAACTGCTTCAAGAGTGGGAAGAGCTCAGCAATGAGTGACTTCGAGTTTTGAGTTTTGAGTTTTGAGTTTGAGGCCCGAAGTCTGGGCCTGCTCCACCTCCTGATTCCCGATTCCTGACTCCCATTCGACTCGTGGCAGGCCGACAGACGAGGCGACTGCCCTGAGCCCCTCGACGTTGCTCGGGGCTCCCTGACCCTTCGACAAGCTCAGGGTCACCCCGAGCGGAGTCGAGGGGTGAGCGAAGTCGAAGGGCGACCCGCGATTCCCGATTCCCGAGAGACCCTCAATTTGGTAATCTAAGCTGTGGATGAGCTTCCTCCCTGTTTTTGCATGATTGGCCGCCCAGTTGAAGAAGAGAACGATTCCCAGTCACAATTTGGTAATCTGCATACAGTACTGTGAGCAACGGCTTCCCGTTCCGGATGCGTTGCACGGATTTTTCGGCCCAATCTTGCCCTGTGGCACCTCCCCAGATTGCGGCATGGGGCTTGCGCTGACGGCTTACGCCGGCCATCGAGGCGCGGTTGGTACCAAGATCTGGTACCGGCCCACCGCTCCGACTGGCGCTCTGGCGTGCGCACACCCGCCCTTCAGAGCCGTCGGAGAGGAGCTGGCGCCTTGAAGCCACGAACATCTGGCAAGGGGCCGGGGCAACGAGCCGGCCGGTACGCGGCGGAGTCGCGGCGTACCCGCGACCGACGTGGGGCGGAACCCACGGGGCTAGCTCACGTCCCGGAGCTGTTCTTCCGCGCGCTCATCGCCAACCTCCAGAACGGCATCATTGCCATCACGCGCGACGGCCGGCTCGCGCTGATGAACGAGGCCGCCTACCGAGCCCTGGGTATTCGAGCGCGCTCCACTGACGTCGGCCGACCGTTTGGTGAGGTGCTCCGCAGCGTGCCCGAGGTCGTGCGTGTGCTGCGCGGTGTGTTCGGCGTGAATCATCTCCCCAACCGTGCGGAGATGAGGTTGAGCAGGTCAGGGAAGGCCATCGGCTACACGCTCTCGCTGGTGCGTGATGGTGAAGATACGGCCTTGGGCGCGGCGTTGCTCTTCCGCGACCTCACACGCGTCGAGCAGCTCGAAGAACGCGAGCGGCTGCGCGATCGGCTCGCGGCGCTCGGTGAGATGGCCGCAGCCATCGCGCACGAAGTGAAGAACCCGCTCGGCGGGATCGAGGTCATGGCTGGCCTCCTGAGGCGGCGCCTGACGGACCACGGTGACGCCCAGGCGATGCTGAGCGACATCATCAAGGAGGCGAAGCTCGCAAACGCCATTGTGCTGGAGGTGCTCGAGTTCGTCCGGCCCATCCGGCTCCAAGTCGAGCCGGTGCAGCTCTCGCGGGTGGTCGCGGACGCACGCTCGCTGGCCGAGCGCCACGTCGCGCGTGGCGCCATCGACGTCGTGCTCCACATCTCCCCGCAGCTTCCGCCGGTCGTCGGCGACGCGAACCAGTTGCGACAGCTCTTCAGCAACCTGTTGACGAACGCCTTCGAAGCGCTGGGTGGCACCGGGCGTGTCGAGGTTTTGCTGCGGCTCGAAAAGCCCGGTGAAGCCACCGGGCCGGGCGATCCGCCGCAGCCAATGGTCCTGGCCGAAGTGGCAGACGATGGTCCCGGCGTCGGGCCGGACGTGAGGGAGCGGATCTTCAGTCCCTTCTTCACGACCAAGTCGCGCGGCTCCGGCTTGGGCCTCGCCATCGTCCGGAAGATCGTCGACGCCCACGACGGACGGATCGACGTCACCGCCGGGCTGGACGGCCTGGGCGCCTGCTTCAGGGTGCGGCTACCACAGTACTCGGCGGCTGCCGTCGAGCCGGTCGATGAGAACCACGCTGGTAAGTAGCGTGCTCGGCTCCGGAGCAAACGATGGGACGCATACTCGTCGCGGACGATCATGACTCGCTCAGACACGGGCTGGGTGAGGCACTGGCCGACGCGGGGCACGAAGTGGTCGAGGCGCGCAACGGCAACGATGCGCTGGCGCGGCTGCACGAGCGGCACTTCGATGTCGTCGTGAGCGACCTGAAGATGGGCGGCTCCGATGGCTTGGAAGTGCTCCGAACGGCTCGGATGCTGCATCCCTCGTGCGGCGTGATCGTCATGACGGCGTTTGGATCGGTGAACACCGCCGTCGAGGCCATGCGGCACGGCGCGTTCGACTATGTCCCCAAACCGTTCGAGATCGAGGAAATGGAGGTCAAGGTCGAGAAAGCGCTGGAGCACCGGCGTCTTCAGTACGAAGTGGACTACCTTCGTCACGCTCAAGGCGACATCTACGACTTCAATCACATCATTGGCGCGAGCGGCGCGCTACAGCGCGTGCTCGATGTGGTCCGCAAGGTCTCGAAGAGTAATGCGACCGTCCTGATTCGGGGCGAGACCGGCACCGGCAAGGAGCTCATCGCCGGCGCCCTCCATCACAGCTCGACGCGCGCGGGGCGCAACTTCGTGAAGGTCAACTGCGCGGCGCTCCAAGAGAACCTGCTCGAGTCTGAGCTGTTTGGCCACGAACGCGGGGCGTTCACCAGCGCAGACAAGCAGCGCATCGGCCGCTTCGAGCAGGCCGACAGCGGCAGCTTGTTTCTCGACGAGGTCGGCGACATGAGCCCCAGCACGCAAGCCAAGGTCTTGCGCGTGCTGCAGGAACAGGAGTTCGAGCGCCTGGGCGGCACGCGCACGATTCGCGTCGACGTTCGTCTCATCTGCGCGACCAACCGCAGCCTCCAGCAGATGGTCGCCAGCGGCGCCTTTCGCGAAGACCTCTTTTACCGTCTCAATGTCGTCACTGTCGACGTGCCCGCGCTGCGCGATCGGAAAGAAGACATCCCGGCGTTGACGCAGCACTTCATCACGCGCTTCTCGGGCGAGCTCAAGAAGCGGGTCGCCGGCCTCGAGCCGGAAGCGCTCAAGCTACTCATGCGCTATAACTGGCCGGGGAACATCCGCGAGCTGGAGAACGCGATCGAGCGTGCCACGCTCTTGTGCGAAGGCCCGCACATCGCCGCGAGCGATCTGACACTCGGCGACGGAGGCCTCGCGAGTGGCGCGAACGCCGGCCAACCCGTCATTCACATTCCACCCAGCGGCATTGCGCTCCAGGAGATCGAGCGCCGAGCGCTCATCGAAGCACTGAAGATGGCCAACTGGATCCAGAAGGATGCCGCCGATCTCCTCCGAATCAGCCCGCGGGTGATCAACTACAAAATCAAGACACTTGGCATCGACTTTCCGCGGGGTCGTCGTCAGATGCTCACCGAGCTCGTGAAGTGAGCCCGATGGCCGTTATTTGACCTCGGTGAAGCGGTACTCGTGCTGGTGAAAGGACATTCTATGCCGATCAAGAACGTCCTGTTCACCAAGTCGGAGGTCGCGCAACCCTGGCGCCCGTTCCGGCCAGCGCGAGTCGATGCTCCCAAGACACCGCACGTTCGGGGCGGTCGCGTCAGCGAGGCTCCTTCGCGCAGTTGAACATCCAGTGGATCCCCATCTCGTCACGCACGACGCCGAACAGGGCTCCCCACGGCGCGTCGAAGATTGGCTCAATCACGCTGCCCGAGGCGGCCAGTTGGTCGAAGGCTCGTCGTGCTTCCTCGGGATTGTCGAGGTCCAAGGCGACGTTCACCTTTCCGCCGTCAGGCAGTGAGCCGTCGCCAGGACCGTCGCTCATCATCAGCAGGGCACTGCCCACGCGCAACGCGGCGTGCATGACGCGGTGCTTCTGCGCATCGGGGCAGCTCTGGTCTACATCGCCGAAGCGCTGCAGGGTTTCGACGCGCGCACCGAGGGCACGCTCATACAGTGAGATGGCCTGTTCGACCCTGCCGTTGAGGATGAAGTAGGGGGTTGCTGACTGAATCGACACGAGAAGACTCCTTTTGAAGCTGCGGCGCTGCCACACGCAGTCCCGCGGGATCTGCAGATATAGACTCCAGGGAGCGACAAGACTCATCGTTCGGGGCAACGGGCCGATGGCGCGCCAGGGCGCCGGTCCCGCACATCGATCCGGTGTGCCTCGTCGCGAGCCTCGGGAAGTTCAGCCCGGGCCTGGTCGCATTGCCATTCACGTCGTGAATGATCATCATTCACGGCGTGAATAGATCTCATATACTGCCTCGACTCCTCGAACAGTTCGTCGCAGCGGGGCTCTTTCTAGGAGAATGGGCCTATCACGGCGTCTCGGCACGCCAGCTTCACGTAGCCCAACAACCCACACCTGATAGATCCCAGACGTTGTGGCCGTCGTTCTGCCGTACGAGAGTCTACCAAGCGCAGGTACAAATGCAGAGACTTTCACACGCCGTTGTCACCGTGTTGCTGGTCCACAGCATGTCATCACATGCGGGAGTTGCGCGCACGCACGAGGGCCGAGACGTTCAAGACCGGAATCGGTCAGACGATCCCTACGTGTCGCAGCTCACCGTGTCCGGCAACAGACGCTTCCTCCAAACGAGAGATGGCCAGCCGTTCTTCTGGCTGGGCGACACGGCATGGCTGCTCTTCGAGCGGCTCGACCGAGAGGAAGTGGAGCGATACCTGGAGAATCGCCGGCGCAAGGGGTTCAATGTCGTGCAGGTGATGGTCATCCGCAGCGCCGAGAGCAAGAACGCCTATGGGAGCCTGGCGTTGACCGAGGGCGACCCCGCACGACCACGCGTGACGCCCGGGAGCGACCCAGACAATGAGCACGAATACGACTACTGGGACCACGTTGACTGGATCGTCAGCCAGGCGGCCGCGCGCGGAATCTACGTCGGCATGGTCGCTGCCTGGGGCTCCGTCGTCGACGAGGGGATCTTGAACGCAGGGAACGTCCGTGCCTATGCGCGCTTTCTGGCCGAGCGCTACCGCGATCAGCCGAACATCGTGTGGCTGACTGGGGGAGACACGCATGGCAACGAGAACACCGAGGTGTGGCGCGCCCTGGGTGAGACGCTGAACGCGCTCGACCCCAATCATCTCATCACGTTCCACCCTTTCGGCCGCACGCAGTCCTCGACATGGTTCCACGACGAGCCGTGGCTCGACTTCAACATGTTCCAGTCTGGACATCGCCGCTACGGACAGGATAGCGAGCTGCCTGACCCGAAGGGGGAGGACAATTGGCGCTACGTCGAAGACGACCTTGCGAAGCACCCACCCAAGCCGACCCTTGATGGCGAGCCATCCTACGAAGAGATCCCGCAAGGCTTGCACGATCCCGCAGAGCCCTACTGGACGGCAGACGATGTGCGGCGTTACGCCTACTGGTCGGTCTTCGCCGGATCCTTCGGTCACACGTACGGTCACAACGCCGTGATGCAGATGCATGCGCCGGACTCGGGCGAGGGCGCCTACGGCGTGCGAAGTTATTGGTACGATGCCATCGACGCCCCCGGCGCCGGGCAACTGCAGCACTTGAACGCGCTCATGCTGTCGCGGCCGTTCTTCGAGCGCGTGCCGGATCAAGGCCTCATCGATGGAGAGAACGGAGAACGCTACGAGCGCGTGATCGCGACGCGCGGCTCGAGCTATGCGCTCATCTACACATACACGGGTCGGCCCTTCACGGTTCGCATGGGACGCATCGGCGGCGAGCGCGTGCGGGCCTGGTGGTTCGATCCCCGCACCGGCAACTCGAAGGAGGCGGGCGCGTTGCACAACGAGGGCGTCCACCGGTTCGATCCCCCCGGTGCGCCACGACAGGGCAACGATTGGGTCCTGGTGTTGGACGACACGACCCAATCGTTTGCGATGCCTGGCACGGGCTCAGATTCGAGGTAGCGTGGTCAATCGACGGAAGGCGATGGACGCGGGCGGGCGTGTTGGGGCGGGTTTCGTTTCGAAGTAGCGTTGTCAAGCGACAGGACGCGACGTGGAGGCAAGGTGCGTATCGTGAGAGAGCCCATTCGGCGGTCGGAACTGGCATCGATCGCGGAAGACCAATTCGGCGATATGGTGAAAGCAGTGGTCGACGTGGCACGGCGCGTCATGGTGGTCGGTGGTGAGCTACACTCGGACGAGGAGGCCTTGCTGCTCGATGACGGGTCGCGCCAAGAGGACCTCTGGGGTATCAACCTCTATACGGGGGAAGCAGCGCAGGAAGAGATCGAGTACGATTCCATGATCAACATCCGGCCTCGGCAAGCGAACCGCTCGCGGGGTGTTGATGATCCGGCACTGCGTGAGCGATCCAGGATATTGTTCATTCACTGGTGGTGGGCTGATGCAGACTGTCCCCAATGTTCATCGGAGCCTGGCAGCTGGCCGCTGGCGAACCCTCACGCTCGTCGAGCAATTTGCGAACATCGGCTCGGAAGTTGATCGCGCCATCCGTGCCCATCAGAACAATCGCGTTGCACGACGCGACGAGGCGATTACGCGTGCGCTCGAGCTGTTCGATTTGACCGCCGCGGACGAACGCTGGCGTGGTCCACGGCGCCGGGAGGTGCTCCGCGCACGCGAGGAATTCTGCCGACTGTTCTTTGCAAACGATGCTCCACCAGGCTCAGCCGAGTCGCTGAGCAAGTACTTTCTGTATTTCGGGATCGCGGCTCGCCTCGCCCCTACCAGCCGCGTCTAAACACGCGCAGCGACAGACAAGTCCCCGACCGTGAATCCCGACCTCGAACACCGACCGTAAAATTCCGGCTGCGTGGGATATCCGACACAAGACGGGACACCCGAGGACAGCCGAGGATATCTCACTGTGGATATCCGACTGTGGATATCCGACTTGACAGGTCGCCTTTCGGTGCATAGGCTATCACCACTTTATTGAGACTGAGTCTCAATATTGAACGACGCTTCACGTCTATAGCCCCTGGAGGTGTCCTCCATGTCGATGGTCTGTCTTCTTCTTACGCTCGTGATCCCCGACCTTGCGCCCCCGCAGGTCGACACGCCGGACAGAGTGGTGATCAACGGTCACGTGACCGACGAAGCCGGCACCGCGCTGCCTGGCGTGGTCGTGACGATCGACGGTACGGCCCGCGAGACGACAACCGACGGCGACGGCCGCTTTCAGATCGACGGCTTGCGCCCCGGCCGGTACGTAATCCGCGCGGCGCTCTCCGGCTTCGCGCCGGCCGAAGAGTCCCTCGAGCTCACCGCCGGACAGCCCCGCACCCTGGCGCTCACGCTCAACGAAGGCGCCTACGTCTTCGAGCGGGTCGCGGGCGTCGAAGATGGCTACGCGGTCCGCCGAAGCCTGACCTCCACACGTACGTCGTCGGAGCTGCGGCATTTGCCGCAGTCGATCCAGGTCATCAACAAAGATCTGACGCAGGATCAGGGCGCCGTCTATCTCAACGACGCGTTGCGCAACGCCAGCGGCGTCACCATGTTCAGCGAGTATCTCGACTTCAACTTCCGCGGCTTTCGGGCGCAAGACGAGTCGGTGAAGGTCGACGGCCTGAATCAGGTGCACGACTTCTTCGTGAAACCGCGCTTGCTGAATGTGGAGCGAGTGGAGGTCGTGAAGGGGCCGCAAAGCACGACATGCTGCTCCGGAGTCCGACGCCAGAGCTGCCGGACCGCTACGTGCCGGTCGGTGCGTTCGAGAGCCGCGGCGTCGAGCTCGACGTCGCCGGGCACGTCACGCGAGCGCTCAGCATGTACGCCAACTACACGCACAGTTTTCGCGCCGAGGTCACCCGCGACGTCGATCCTGCCAACGTTGGCAAGGCCGCGGAGAACAATCCACGAAATGCCGCGAATCTGTGGGCGCGCTATGACGTGCTCACCCGCGCACAATGGCGTGTCGGCGTCGCGGGCGGCATCACGTATGTCGGCCGGCGCCTGACGTTCGAGCTAGGAGACGTGCTGCCTTCGTACACCAAGGGCGATGGCGCGTTGTTTGTCGATGTCGGTCGCCTGGGCGTCA